>DASTOZ010000449.1:0-4624 GCA_035762365.1 Pyrinomonadaceae bacterium
GAAATTCGCTGGTCAGGACGGCGTTTGAGACGACAAGAGTCACGGTATTCGACGTTGAAGACGCCCGTCACCGAGGCTTGTTGCTCAATCCAGCGCTTGCTTCTGGCACTGACCGTGAGTACGACGGCAGTAATCTCAAAATCGTCTCTTCGGGTGGCACTGAGTCAGCGAAGATCGCCATTTACGATGGCCAGCAAGCGCTGGCTCGACTCACTAAACGACTCGAAAACCTTCCGGATCCGTCGTCGACAACCATCACAGTCGGCACGAAAGATGTGGGTCCTCCGCTAGATGGCGCGGATCGGATTCTCGCAATTCATGACCCGGTGACCGAAGACAGTTTAGTAGCTAACGCGCTTTACCTCAGACTCGATCTTGCTTTCGAGGAGGTCGATTTTTACAGCCGGCTCACGGGAATGGTGTCGTTCGATTCGACAGCCGTTGGCGGCCAGAACGTATCGATTAATGTTTACTCAACGCTGTCAGGCAACCGAACCGAATTCGACTCGCGCGGGGAAGACACCAGCACCGTCCCGGAGCTCTCGTGGGAATACTTCAACGGCCGCGGCTGGTTATCGATCAAAGGAATAACCGACAGCACTCTGAATCTGCTTAAAAACGGAACCGTCGACTTTAAAGTACCCAAAGATATCGAGCAGACGGAAGTCGCCGGACAGGAAAACTTCTGGATTCGCGCGCGGCTCGTCGGCGGTGATTACGGACGAGAGACGTTCAAAATTGAGGGACAGCCTCCGAATCAACGGCTCGTTCCCGAGAAGAGTAGCCTCAGGCCGCCGAAGGTGCGTGAGCTCAAGATCGCTTACCTCGCGGACCCTGTTGCCCCGGAAATCTGTCTGACTTTCAATAACCTCGATTACCTGGACCAGACTGCCGCCGCGATCACTGCCGACTCACACTTCCAGCCGTTTGTGAAACTCGATGAAAAGTCGCTGACAGTGTTCTTCGGTTTCGATAAGCCATTCAAAACCGGACCAGTTCGCCTGCTGCTCGACTGCGCCGAACGAAACTTCGAGGAGAGCAAGCCGCCCGAGTTTCAGTGGAGCTTTCGCAAAGATCGAATCTGGAAGAACCTCGATGCAGAAGACGGCAGCGTCGCTTTGATGCGTCAGGGAATTCTCACTGTCTCCGCGTCTGAAGAACTCACGCGTGAGATTCGCTTTGGCGAGTCGCTCTTCTGGATCAAAGGATCGCTTCGAACAGAGCGCTTGTCTGAAGCGGAGTATCCACGTCCGTTGCTGCGCGGCATCTTTCCAAACACCGTTTGGGCCATTCAGGGTGAAACGGTGACCGATGAGATCGTCGGCTCCGGCGACGGCGAGCAAAACCAGATTCACAACCTGCAACATGCGGACATACTCGAGGGAGAGGAGATTCGTGTCGAGGAACCTCTTTCAGTCGAAGAGCGCGAGCGGATTGAACGCGAGGACGGCAAGGACGCCGTAAAGGATCGCGAAGACATCGGCGGGACATGGGTGCGTTGGAAAGAAACTGAGGCGCTGTTCGATTGTGGTCCGCAGGATCGCTGCTACGAGATCGACCGGGCCGCTGGTCAGTTGCGCTTCGGCGATGGCGATCACGGACGGATTCCGCCTGCGGGCGTAGACAACATTCGCGCGTTCAGTTATCGCACCGGCGGAGGCGCAAAAGGGAATGTCGCGGCTAATAAGATTGAAGCACTCGCGACTGCGGTGGCCGGGATCGAGTCGGTCTTCAACCCGGTTGCCGCGGGCGGCGGTTCAGACAAAGCGGATACCAACACGATGCTCACGATTGGTCCACGCGAGATCAGTCATCGCGATCGCGCCGTTTCGTTTGAAGACTTCGAAGAACTGGCGGTTGAGGCGTCGCGGCAAGTCGCGAAAGCGCGTTGCCTGCGTGCGACGAACCTCGTCCGTAGCGGCATCGGCAAACCGGATCCTTGCGACCCGACACAATTTCACGAAGCAATGACTCAACGCGGGTTTGTCAGTTTGATCATTGTGCCCGTTTCCGAAGAGCCGCAGCCGTGTCCTTCGCTCGAATTGCGACGCGTAGTGAAGGACTACCTGCGCGAGCGTGCGCCGAGTGCTGTTGCTGCGGGCGATCGGATCGTGGTGCGTCCGCCCGATTACGTGATCGTGTCGATAGACGCGAGGATTCTCGTCACGACACTCGAAAAGGCGGCGATCGTCGAAACGGCAGCGAGAACGACGCTCGAAAAGTTTCTGCATCCGGTTACTGGTGGGCCAGAGGGAACCGGGTGGGACTTTGGTCGACCCGTTTCGAAGTCAGATGTGTTTGCAGTACTGGAACGAATCGATGACATCGACAGAGTCGAAGAGTTGTCGTTCAGCTTTCGCGATCGAACGAAGTCGGATGAGGTCGAGATCGGGCCGAATGAGCTGATCGCAAGTGGGGAACACGTGCTGAAGATTGAGAAGGGCTAAGGATGCCACTCGAAATTCCAAATCTCGATGACCGGACGTGGGCAGATCTCGTCGAAGAAGCGCGTTCGCTGATTCCGCGCGTCGCGCCGCTTTGGACGGACCACAACGTTCACGATCCGGGAATAACTTTCATCGAGCTGTTCGCGTGGCTCGCGGAGATGCAGCTCTATCAAGTAAACCGCGTTGGACAGAAGCATCGCGAAACGTTTGCGCGGCTTGCGGGTCTGGAACGTGAACAGAGCAAACCGGCGCGCGTCAGAATTCGACTGGACGGAAATCCAAACGTCAGCAGGTTCTTGCCGGCGGGAACGCAAGTCGCGCCCCTCGAAGGAGAGGAATTGATTTTCGAGACGGACGTGGATCTGTTTGTAACCCGCAGCTGGTTACAACAAGTCGTCACGGACGACGGATCGGGTCCGCTGGATCAGACAAACGCAAATGAGAAACCGGGAATCGCCTTTCTCGCTTTCGGCGAAAACGCTCGCGAAGGCGCTGAGCTGCGACTCCGTTTCGACGAGTTCTATCCCGAGGCGGAACCGGAGATTCGTCTTACGGCGAGCGTGTTCACCGACGATCTCGTGGAGCGTTGCGCTGCCGTCGAGCGTTTGAAGGAGACGGACGACGGAACCCCGCCGGTAAACGTCGAACTCGCTTGGGAGTTTCTCGCCACTGCCGATCGTTGGTCACCGCTCGAAGTGCTTGACGACGAGTCGGCAAATCTCTCGCGCAGCGGCGCAGTCACTCTCTCAGTTCCGCCAAAGGGCGCGCGCTGGATCCGGGCGCGCATTCAACGAGGCTTTTACGACATCGAGCCGCGGCTCACAGGCATTAGTCTCAACGTGCTGCCGTGTTCACAGAAACAGACCGTGCACGACGAGCAGCTCGGCGAAGGTAACGGCAAACCCGATCAGTCGTTTGAACTGCAAAAGAAGCCGGTGCTTGTTCCGAAGCGCGATCTGCATGGTCCGGTGACGAGCAGCGACGTGGTCGATTGGGATCATGTCGCCAAGCAGCTCGAAAAGAGCGCTCCAAACGTCGCCGTTCCGTCGCGCAGCTTTGTTTCGAGCGCTGTCACGGATGATCTGTCCGCGTATCGTCGAATTAAAGAGTTGAACCGGTTGCTCGTCGAGGAACCGGAAGAAATAAAGACGGCGGCTCATCTGCTCGGCGCCACTCCTGTAGTCATCGAGGTTGATGACGAACCGTGGCGACTTGTCTCGTCGTTCGAATCATCCGGGCCCGACAGCAAAGACTACGTCTTCGATAGCAACAGCGGGCGTGTCGAGTTCGGCAACGGACTGAACGGCCAGGTTCCGCAGCCGCAACAGCCGGTTCGCGCAATTTGGTACCAGGCTTCGAGCGGCAGCCGCGGCAACGTTGCGAGAGATCTCAAATGGAGGTTCGTCGACGCCGTAGTGCCGGGCGTTACGCTGACGAACCGTGAAGCAGGCAGCAATGGAACCGATCCCGAACCTCTCGACGAGTTGAAGCTTCGCGTGCAGGCGGACTTGAATCGCCCGCAACGAGCAGTGACGTTGAAAGACATCGAGCTGCTAGCGCTGTCGACACCGCACGCGTACGTCGCCAGGACCAAAGCCATCACCAACTGCCCCGTGCCGGAGAGCATCAGCGTCGTTGCCGTACCGAAGATTCGACCCGGCCGCAAAGGACCACCGCGTCCGCCTTCGAGACCGTTTCTCGACGCGGTCCAACAGAACCTCCAGCAACGCCGGTTGCTCTGCGACAACCTGCGCGTTATCGGTCCGGTCTACATCGAGATAAGAATCTCCGCGAAGTTGCGACTCGAAAAGGGTGCGGGTGCGGACGCCGTCATCACGCGGGCGCGCGAAGCACTCGACAGATTCCTCTCGGGCGAGCTCACGCCTTCGGATCAGAAACAACAGGCCGGAAATCGCGACTCGGTTCGTAAGGCCGCGCTTGCGTCAGCGTGCCCGAGTCGGTGGCCGTTTGGCCGCTCGGTGTTTCCGTCAGAAGTCTACGCAATCCTCGATGGAGTCGCGGGCGTCGACTTCGCTTCCAATGTCGTGCTCACCGCGTCGCGAGATGGCAAACCCGTTGCTGCTGACAGCACGGGCGCGATTCCCGTTCCGCAAGTCGGGCTCGTGTTTGCGGGTCCGCATGATCTGACCGTCGACGCGGATGTAAGGAGGAACGGA
>DASTOZ010000450.1:0-4534 GCA_035762365.1 Pyrinomonadaceae bacterium
CCGTTCGCGACAAAGATATCGACCCAACCATCGTTATCGTAATCGAAAAACTTCGTACCCCAGCCGACTTGCGGCAGACTTATCGCCGCAACCTTGGCGGCGTACGCGAGATCCGTGAACGAGTTGGCGCCGTCGTTTCTATAGAGCGTGTTGTACTCGTCGGCAAAGTTCGTAATAAAGATGTCGATCTTGCCGTCGTGATCGTAATCGCCGGCGGTCGCTCCCATCGAGCCCTGTTCGCTGCCATTCTCGTTAACAGCGGTGCCGGCGCTGAAACCGATTTCCTCGAACGTGCCATTGCCCTTGTTTCGATAGTGAAAGTTAGGCGTCGAGTCGTTCGCGACGAATATATCGGTCCAGCCGTCGTCGTCGAAGTCGCTGGTGATGATCCCTAGCCCGTAAAAGCCCATAGCATCGGCCACGCCCGCCTGCTTTGTGACATCCGTGAACGTCCCGTTTCCGTTGTTGCGAAAGAGAGAATCGCCCGCACCTTTCAAACCTCTTGGACCACACTGCACGGGGACTGACTTGTACTGGCACGTCTGTCCCTTGCCAAACTCTGGCAGGTTGTTGATATCGAAATCGACGTAGTTCGAAACGAACAGATCGAGGTCGCCGTCGTTGTCGTAATCGACGAACGAAGCGCCAGTGCTCCAACGCGGATCGTTTACACCGGCTTTGTCGGTGACGTCGGTGAACGTGCCATTGCCGTTGTTCTTCAGCAGGTGATCCGGCCCGAGACACGTGACGTAGAGATCTTCGAAGCCGTCGTTGTTGTAATCGCCGGCGGCCACTCCCATGCCCCAGCCAATATCGGTCACGCCGGCCTTCACGGAGACGTCCGTAAACTTGGCGTCACCATCGTTGCGATAGAGTTCGCTCTTAGTCTTGCCTTTCGACTTCACGAGATCGACGGTGAGCGAGTTGACGAAGTAGAGGTCGAGATCGCCGTCGTTGTCGTAATCAAACAGCGCGACGCCACCGCTCATCGACTCGACGATGTAGCGCTTTTCAGGTGAGGCGACGTGCTTGAACGTGATTCCGGCGGCGGCAGTGATGTCGGTGAACTGAATCCTGGGCGATTGACTGCTGGGGAAAAGAACCGGCGCCGAGCACAGCAAGGTTGTTAGTAAAACGAGTTTTCTTAGCACTGATTTACTAATTTCCTTTTGCCCGTGCTTTTTCCTTCAACACGCGCGAGATCTCGAGCTGGCTTTCACCTTCGGCTTTGCGGCCCGCGGCGATGTACGCGCGTCCGAGTTGATAGTGGACGTGGGGTTGGTTTGGCTTGAGTTTCGCCGCCGCCTCCAGCATCTCGATGCTGCCTTTCACATCGCCCTTCTGCAACAACGCCTTACCGAGCTCGTAGCGAGCATCGGCAGAGTCTGGCCGTTCCTGCACAACTTCGCGCATCAGTTTCAAGCCCCGGTCCATGTCGCGTTGGGCCAACACGACGAACGCCAGATGATACTTCGCTTCGAGGTCTTTCGGATTGAGCGCCACCTCACTTTCGAACTCGCGCGCGGCCTCGGCAAACTTGCCCGCCTTCAAATAGATCAAGCCGCTGTAGAAGTGGGCCAACCGGACCTTGTCGTCGAGAGCAAGAGCCGCGCGCAACTCTTCGAGCGCTTTGTCGACGTCGCCCCGTTCGTAGTGTGCCTGACTAAAAAGAATGTGCAGTTGCGGACTGTCGCCCCCGGCCGCAACCATCTGCTCGATCACTCGATTCGCAGCTTCCGTCTTGCCGTCCTTCAGCAATGACAGCGCGAGCGGATACTGAAGCGCAACTTCCTGAGGCTTGGCCGCAACCACCTCAGTCAACAGGGCCGCCGCTTTCGGAAAATCGCTGATCATGAAATAACTCATTCCCAACAACTGCTTGATCGCAACGTTGTTCGGATCGACTTTCAACTCGTTTTCGAGAGCGGGCACTGCTTCCTTGTACGATTCCGACTTGTAGTTAGCGAGACCGAGATTGTAGTTGAGCCCCTGTTGCGTCGGGTTCCATTTCGCCGCCAGCGCAAACTGGGCCGACGCCTCACGAAAATCCTGCTGTTCCGCTCGCAGCAACCCGATGCTGTTGTGCGCGGCAGCCACGACTTTCGTGTAATAACTCTCGTCCGCTTTCAGCTTGTCCGCGGTCTTCGCATCGAGCGCGACGGCATCGTCGACGACACCTTCAGCCTTCACCAGTTCAGTATTCGCGACGTCCTGAGGCGCCAACTCTCTTCCATTCAGAAACGCACCGACCTTCTTCTCGTCGAGCTGGAAACCTTTCGACTTCAAGTCCGCCGACTTCTGCAACTCCTTTTGCCCCTCAGCCGTGCGCCCGACCTTGATCAACGACTGGCCCAAACGATAATGCGCAGTCGTTACCTGGTAATCGTTGTGGCCCAACGACGGCGTGAGATCGATGCTTTTCTGCAACACCTCGACAGCCTGCTGGTGTTTGCCTGCGCCCTGGTACGCCTGGCCCAGGTGGAAATACGGATCCGGATTCTTTGGCTGCTTGGCGACGGCTTTTTCGAGCAGGACGATCGCCGGCTCCCACTTCCGTTCAATGATGTAGAGAATGCCTAGATAGAAGTTGGCGAAGTACTCCTCGGGATTGGCCGTCAACTCGATCTCAAACTCCTTCATCGCGTCGGCAATGCGGGTGGCGCCGTCCTTATACAAGTACGTCAAACCGAGATAGTAGTGGACACGCGGAAACCGAGGATCGAGCGTGAGCGCGGCATTGAACTCCTCGATCGACTCGGGAAGAAAACCGGTTTCGCGATAGGCGCGGCCGATGAGCACGCGAAGCTGCGGGCGGTTGCCGAGCCGATCGATCATTCGCTGAAAGAGTTGTTTCGCCTGTGGGACTTGTCGCTGCTTCAGGTAAGCGAGCCCCAACGTGTACTGCGCGTCGTAATCGTTGGGCGCAAGTTTCAGCGTCGTTTCGAGCTCGGCAGCGGCCTTATCGAACTGACTCAACATGAAGTACGACTTGCCAAGCATGTGATGAGCGGGCGCGTATTGCGCATTCGTGGTGATCGCACGCTGAAGCAAGTCGACTGATTTCTGATACTGCCGGGTGCGGAAATACGCGATCGAAAGCTCGACAATTCCATCGAGTTCGTCGGGACGGATCGCTACGGCTGATTCAAATGGTCCAACCGACGCAGTGTAATTGCCTTGCGCGGAGTAGACCTTCCCGAGTCTCTGATAGGCCAGGCCAAGAATAGCTTTGAACTCGGCTTCCGCGCGCTTAAAGTCTCCGGCGCTGTGGGCCCTGCCCGCCTCTTCATAATGTCGTTTGAACAGATCGCTCGGTGCCTGAAAGAAGACAGAGAATAGCAGGAAAGGCAGGCAGGCCAGTCGAAGGTACATCGTTTACTGATCCGGAAGATTGCGACTCAACAAAAACCTTGGACGAAGAGCTGAAAAAATCGTTCAGCCCTTCGTCCTTGGTAAGCCTGCGGGGAGTATATCAGAAGTTAAACTTGATACCGAGTTGCATCTCACGCGGCGCCTGCGACGAAGTCAACAACCCAAAGCTTCCGTTCCTCAGGTCGGTATCAAACCCAACGAAGTTCGTGTGGTTCAAGATGTTGAAGAACTCCGTGCGGAACTGGATGTTGTAACGCTCCTTGAATCTCCAGTTCTTCGCGAACGAGAAGTCGATGTTTGTGATCGGCTTCCCGCGAACCGAGCCTTTACCCAGGGTGCCCAATTGACCGGGCGCCGGTGTTGCGAAAGCGGCCGGGTTAAGGTGTTGCCTTGCGTCATTGGTATGCAGATAGAGCGGCGCGCCGGTGTAGTTCGGACGCTGTCCTACCGCCGAGGCAGTGCCGATGGTATTTACCCCGGTAATGACATCAATGGGCGTCGCGCCGAAGTAAGACGCGATTGTGTTCAGTTGCCAATCGCCCAGGATGAAGTTGGCCGCCTTGCCCCATCGTTGGAACGACGGGAGCACGTAGACCACGTTGCTCACAAACGTGTGGCGTCGATCGAGATCGGCGTCGCCTCTGTCGGCGTCGAAGTTGAACGGATCGCTCGTTGAGTTTGTAAACGAGGTGAGCGAAACGTCGGAGATCGCGTGGCCCCAGGTGTATGCGACCTGGAACGCCAGGCGATCGCTAAACCGGCGATTCACCCACAACTGCATCGCGTGGTAGCTCGAGTTACCGTTCGACTCGTCAGTGTTGATGGTGCCGATACCACGAAGCAGGCGGTTGTCGGCGATGAGTCTTCCCGCACGATCGGGGAACTCGTCCGTGTTTGGCAGATCCCCCGCAACCGCACTCGCGATCTGGTGGCGTGCATCACCAAAGGCTGGATCGCAGGCCGGCCCACGGCAGGGCTGATTCGGCGGAACGTCGTTGCGGTTCACGTTACGGCGCCAGATGTGCAGGCCGTGGTTGCCAATATAAGAAGCTTCAAACACCGTGTCCTTGAAGAGCTGGTGCGAAATCGTCAGGTTCCACTGGTAGCTCTCGGGTGGTCTGAAGTTCGGATCGACAGCCGCGAAGCCGGCGTTCGGATTAAC
>DASTOZ010000451.1:0-3991 GCA_035762365.1 Pyrinomonadaceae bacterium
GAGGCTTGCATCAACGCTTCCGAGCACAGTTTCAGCCCCGACAGAAAAATTTATCAACGTTTTCGGCTTGAAAGTGATAGATTAGTCGTCACTATTTCGAGTCGCGGCATCGTACCGGCCAATCTTAACGGTGCGAGTAGCGGTTTAGAGACTTCAGAAGCGGCTGAAGAACGACGCGGTTGGGGACTAAAGCTGATTCGAACTCTGATGGACGAAGTTGAGTTCGAAAGGGTCGATGAGGGAACCAGCCTGCGTATGACAAAATATCTTCGCCAAAGTTCTTCGTGACGCTTCCGATCCAGCATTACCAGGAATAAAGAACCCCGGGGCGCGTCGTAGAACGCCTTTATAACGAACATTCGAGGGAGGGGCCTATCGAGTGGATAAACCAAGCCCAGGTTTAGTACGCTCCCATTGTGTTGGCGCCACCGCTGTTGTTTACGCGAGCGACTATCTCAACAAGCTGACCGGTGAAAAGATCGAGCGCGAATGCCGCCGGCAACTCGATTGCGGTTGCCGCGCTTTGGTCATAGATTTCAGCGGCACGCAGCTCGTCAACAGCATCGGCATCTCGATCCTTCTCGGCATCATCGACATTGCCGAAAAGAACGGCGCACGCGTCGTCTTCTCCGAAGTAAATACTCAGACAGTTGAATTATTTGAAATGCTTGGACTCACCCGCCATGTCGTACTCGCGAAGGACGAACGCGAGGCACTGCTGAATCTCTCCAATTATGAAGCGACGCAGATAGTCCACTGATTTTGTAAATGGAGCCGTCCACCCAGAAACTCATCCACACGTTCGGCGCTCTCGCCGATCTCGGGCAGGAGATTGCGGGCACCGGCGAGTTCGCCGAGATGGTCCGGACGTCGTTGCACCTGCTGCTCGGGACGCTCGCGTTGCGACGCGGCGCGGTGGCTGAGTGTATCGACGCGGGTTCGCTCCGTTGCGTTGCGGTTTGGGGACTCGGCGAAGACGTGTTGCGCGAGTGGACCATCACGGACGCTGAGAGACAGGAGTTGCTCGACGCAGCGGCAGCGGACGGTTTGGTGAGATATAGCGAGAAAGGTTTCATCAGCCGGAACTTTGGTGGTCTAAGTAGTGCGGGAATCGAACTCGTCCTGCCGATGATCGTACGCGGCGAAGCGACTGGACTGGTGCTGCTGGGCGGCAAGGCAAGCGGAGAAGAGTTTTCGAACGCCGACTTCGAAACGATCAAAGCGATGGTCCGCCACATCGGCGTCGGGATTCACACGCATCGCCTGCTCGAGCAGGTGGCCCAACGCGCGGAAGAGAACCGGCGGCTGTACGAAGAGACGCGTGCGATCTATCGCGACACAGTCCGCGCCTTTGCGACCGCGATCGATATCAAAGACAAGTACACGCAGGGCCATTCCGAACGCGTGGGCCGTTACTGCGAGATCATCGCGCGTGAGATGGGCTGGAGCGAACAAGAGGTCGAAGGCATACAGATCGCCGGTTATCTCCACGACATCGGCAAGCTGGTCGTCGATCGGGACATCATCAACGCGCCGTATCACATCGACGCCAAGCGATCGAACGATCTGAATCGTCATCCCACAGCGGGTTACGAAATTCTCTCCCCAATCAACCATCCCTACGCCGACATTCCGTTGACGGCTAAGTATCACCACGAACGTCTCGACGGACGTGGTTATCCTGATGGTCTAACTGACGAGCAGATTCCGATGGGTGCGAAGATCGTTTCGCTGGCGGATTCGTTTGACGCAATGACAACGGATCGGCCTTATCGCCGTCGCCGCTCGTTCGAAGACGTCGTCCGCGATCTGCGCGAGAACAGCGGCAAGCAGTTTGATGGAAAAGTCGTAGCGGCGTTTGCGCGAGCGATCCTGAAAGAAGTGAACGGGGAAATGAAGAGACGGCCGATTACCAAGCTGCTGGGCAAGGGTTACCTGGAAGGCGAGAACGTCGCGACGCTGTTGACCGACCTCATCACGGAATTAGAAGGAAGACAAAAACACCAACCTGCGAGCGCGTGATAGGTGTAATCACCTACGTAGCTTGAGTGAACCCACCGACGCGGTCAACTCTTAATTGATGCAAACTATCCATGCCGTTAGCCATGGAGGTTTTTATGTTTGTTGCGATTAAAAGGTCCGTTCTGATTTCAACTCTGATTTTGCTGTCCGTAGTTGCGATACAAGCGCAGGAAGAGGCGCAGGCAAGGGTTGATAACCCACGCGAAACGACATCGGCCGAACGACCAGCGCCGGTTTTCAGCGAGTACAAAGGTATCAAGATCGGTTCGCCGGCGAGCGATGTCCGCAGCAACCTCGAGAAGTATCTCGAGTCGAAGGGTGACGCCCAGGATCTGCTGGTCGTTTCTGACAACGAAACCGTCCAGGTGTTTTATGATGACCAGGGCAAAGTTCGCGCGGTCTCGATCGATTACCTCCCGAAGAACAGCAGTGCGCCGACGGCTGTGCAGGTGTTCGGTAAAGAAATCGAGCCACGCGCTGATGGTTCCGTTTACGCGTTGGAAAGATATCCCGAGCTTGGCTACTGGATCTCATATAACCGGACGGCGGGAGAGAACCCGATCGTCACGGTAACGATACAGGCGATGAAGTAGAATTAGCGCTCGGGTTGCTGGCGGGCAAGTACGTAACGCGCGATCTCGATGTAAACACTCATGCCCTCTGAGTAATGATGCCGTTATCAGGCGATCTGAGACGACTTAGCGTTGTGGACGGCAAGGAGTTTAGGCGTTTTTACTCACGACTGAAGCGGTGCTTCGAGTTTATTCTTCGAATAGGCAAATCCATTCCTCCAGGTGGCCGAACTGCTGGCGGGCGACGTTGAAGAAGGACGTTGCCCGCTTTTTTTCGGATTTACCTGGGCTGGATGCGAATGACGAAGTTACAAATCGCGATCTTCTGATCGGGGGCGACTTCGGTGGGTTCTTCGCGTGTGAGTTCGCGGCCGTTGACGAGCGTCGGGTTTCTTCCTTTCGCCACTAACCAGTAACGGCCTTCGTTGTCACGCGACATCACGGCGTGGACGCGGCTGACTTCCGGATCTCCTTTGATTGGCAAGTCGACTGAAATGCTGCGCGAACCGCGTCCGATCGTGATCTCGTTCTTCATGATCGGCACGACTGCTTCTCGCACGCCCTCGCGCCACACCTCGACGGTATAGAGCGCCGTCGCTTTGGGCCGTACGACAGTCTGCTCGCTCTCGCTGACGTCTGCAGCTCGCTCGACTACGGTATCGTTCGGATTGAACTGCTGTTGACCCGACTGCGTCGACTGCGTGACGCGCGGCGTCACCATCGTGTGCCCGCTCTCGGTCTCATCCCAAACGGCCTGCACGCGAAACTCGCCTTTGTTCAGCGTCCCATCGACGCGCAGTTCGACGGCGAACGACTTCACCGCGAGTTGCGTGGTCCCACTCAGTTCGCGCGCGCGTTCTGAAAGGACGTGAAACAGTCCCTGCTCGAGTCCGCGACGCTTGTCGCCCTGCCAGTCTTTGTCGTCGTCGGCGCTGAGATAGACGATGTATTCGCGCGGAATGTAGGTTGGGCCGCCCGGCGGGGTGAACATCTCGCGCTGCATGGCCGCTTCGACTTCGCGCGCGATCTTGACCAGAAACTCTTCCCAAACGCGCCGTGGTTTTGCATGCTCGTCGGCCGCTTCGAGCAGGTCTTCGCCGGTTTCGCCGTCAATCCACTTTCTTATCGATTCAAGCAGGCCCAATCTGATGGCTCCGTTTTATCAGTCGAATTTTATATAACGTTTATTGACCCACCCGCGATCGGACGAATATGGATCGGTCTTCGGACGAGAATGTTCGACGACCAGTATTTCGACCCAGTTATTATCGCTATTGGCGCTAAGAACTCTAACCTTGGAGCCCGATTCAGCCAAGCCGATGGGCGTGTTTGCACTACTGCCAGCTGGACGCAGGTTTACATCAGTGGTGGTGACACCTTCCCGGCCAACGATAATG
>DASTOZ010000452.1:0-5883 GCA_035762365.1 Pyrinomonadaceae bacterium
GGGAATGGCGTCGACGTGGGTTTGATCTCGCCGTGCTGTTTCAAAATGCGTTTGAAGCGGCGTTGATTCCGTTTCTGGCAGGCGTGCCCATGCGGCTTGGTTATGCGACGGAGTCGCGCCAGGCAATGCTGACGCATCCGCTTCCCTTGCCCGATTGGCGATCTTCGAAACATGAAGTCTTTTATTACTTGTATCTGATCACGGCGCTGGAGCAGGCGCTGTTCGGGACGAGCACTGTTTGCGAGGTCGATCCGGATATCAGTTTGTCGATCTCTGATTCGCGAAAGAGTGAAGCCGCGGAGTTGCTACGGTCGCACGGGGTTAATGATCGGCAGAGCGTGGTAGCGATCTGTCCTGGTTCGATCAACAGCCGCGCCAAACGTTGGCCCGCCGAGTCGTACGCGACGCTGGCAGATCGTTTGCTTGAAGAACAGCGACAAGTGGTGCTGATCGGTTCACGCGACGAGATCGACGTCACGAATGAAGTTACACAGCGCATGCGGCATCAACCGGTCGTGCTAACCGGCAAAACGACGCTCGATCAGATCACGGCAGTGCTCGGAATGGTCGATCTCGTTGTGACGAACGACACCGGTCCGGCGCACATTGGGGCTGCCCTGGGCTGTCCGACGATCGTCATCTTCGGTCCGACAAACCCGCTGACGACGCGGCCGTTCTCATTCAAAGCTGAGATTCTTCGTCATCCACCCGACTGCGCACCCTGTATGTTGCGCGATTGCCCGATCGATCATCGTTGCATGACAGCGATCACGGTCGACGAAGTCTTCGAGCATTCGCAAGCGTTGCTGAAGCGAGCGAGTTTTGCCAAAACCGTGAGGAGTGTTTGCGACTCGGTCGCGTGAGTTGAAATGAAGCGTCCAGCAGTTTTCATCGATCGCGATGGCACAATTTCGGAAGAAGTCGGGTACGTCAATCATCCCTCTCGCTTTCGCCTGTTTCCGTATTCGGCTGAGGCGATCAGGATTTTGAATGATGCTGGCTGGCTGGCGATTTTGATCACGAACCAGGCCGGCGTTGCTCGTGGTTACTTTGCGGAAGATGTAATACACAGGGTCCATGATCAGCTCACGCGCGATCTTCAGAACGAATCGGCGAGGCTCGACGCGATCTACTATTGCGCGCATCATCCGTCTGTGGGCGAGCCGCCGTATCGCTTCGACTGCGATTGTCGCAAACCGAAGCCGGGCCTTATTCAGCAGGCAGCGAACGATTTCGAGATCGACCTGGCGGCGAGTTGGATGGCGGGCGATCGTTACAGTGACGTCGAGCTCGCGCGAAATGCCGGACTGCGGTCCGCGTTTGTCTTGAGTGGCTACGGCCGGGGCGAGTGGGAGTATCAAAGTCAATCGTGGTCCCACCGGCCCGACTTGGTTTGTGAGAACCTGTTGGAAGCCGTAAAGTCCATCGTTAAGAATGAATCGACTGATTGAAATCGTGCGCAGCTTCGCGGATCGGCGGATGCTGATCGTCGGCGACGCGATCGCGGACCAGTTTCTGTACGGAAACATCAGTCGCGTGTCGCGTGAAGCTCCGGTTTTCATCCTGCGACACGAGCTGACGCAAACCGTTCCCGGCGGCGCCGCGAATTGTGCCATGAACCTCGCGGCGCTCGGCGCCCGCGTCTCGTTGATTGCCGCTGTCGGAAACGATGAATCCGGACGTGAGTTGCGCGCGAAGCTCGAAACAGCAGGCGTCGACGCCAGCGGCGTCATCGTTTCCGACAAGATTCAGACGACGACCAAGGTGCGAATTCTCGCGGGCCAGTCTCACTCCAACAAACAACAGGTGATCAGGATCGACTACGAAGGCGCTGCTCTCGGCACCGGGCAACCGCGGGATTCAATACTCGAAGCATTAAAAAAGACGCTCGCATCCGCCGAGGCAGTCGTGATTTCTGATTATAACTATGGCGTGCTCGATGATCGCGCGGTCGGTTTGATACGCGAATCAAACCCCAAATCAGTGTTGGTCGATTCGCGCTTCCGCTTGTTTCACTTCAACGGTTTCACTGCCGCCACGCCAAATGAAGAGGAAGTCGAGAGCCTGATTGGCCGTCCGATCAAGTCAACTGACGAACTTGAGATCGCAGGCAAAACGTTAAGAAGACAATTCGGCCTCCGGGCACTGCTCGTGACGCGCGGAGCGCAGGGCATGATGCTCCTTGCAGACGACGCCGCGCCACTGCACATTCCCGCCGTCGGCGCACAGCAATCAGTTGACGTAACCGGCGCCGGCGACACCGTCATCGCCACGTTCGCACTCGCGATCGCGTCCGATGCGTCGTTCGCGGATGCGGCGCGGCTGGCGAACCACGCGGGCGGTCTCGTCGTCATGAAGCGCGGCACTGCGTCCGTCACCGCCGCCGAACTTGAGCATTCAATTCGCAACTCCGAAGACGCCTGATGTCCTTGCAGAACAACTCCAGAATTCTTGACCGCGACGAATTACTCGCACGTGTCGCCGAAGCACGAGCGGCGGGGGCGCGAATCGTTCTCGCGAACGGTTGTTTCGACGTGCTTCACGTCGGGCACGTTCGTTACCTCGCCGGCGCGCGGGAGTTGGGCGACGTGCTTGTCGTCGGCGTCAACTCCGACGAACAAGTCGCACGACTCAAAGGTGCGGGCCGTCCCGTAATGCCCGCAGCCGAACGCGCGGAAATTGTCGCCTCGCTGGAATTTGTAACTTACGTCACAATCTTTGATGAACCGACTGTCGAACAACTTCTGCTGACTCTCAAACCCGACGTCCACGCGAAAGGCACCGACTACACCGAAGAAACCGTTCCGGAGCGCGCCGTGGTACGATCCTACGGCGGTCGCGTGGCGATCGTCGGCGATCCGAAAGACCATTCAACGTCCGCGATCCTGACCCGCATCGGAGGTCATGAATGAGTAGAAGATTAGTCGCGGTTGCAACGCTCGCCTTGTTGCTGACGAGCTGGATCTCAACGCCGGGCCAAGCGAAAAAATCTCGGTTCGACCCGAGCGGCGCCTTCTGGATTTCCGGCGAGCCGCCGTCGGATTTTTCCGACTTCAGTGCCATAAACCTCAACATGCGACAACTGCGGCGACTGCCGACCTCCGGACTGCAACTGAACGATGGCACTTCGTTTCGTTTCAAGACTATCGTCGTGAAGCAAACTAATTTCACATTCACGACCGTCACACTGAAGGGCGTCTACTACACGTTTTCGGGCAGGTTTTTAAAAGGCGGTGACTTTGCCGCGACGTGGCAGGGCGAGGAAACGCCGGTGCTCGAAGGCACGCTCACGAAGTTCAAAGACGGGAAACAGGTTGCTGAAGCGAAGCTGAAGTTCAGCTATTTTGGCGGGACCTGAAACCACAAAGAGGCACAAACGAAGAGCACAAAAGGCTCAAAGAAGAGTCTCGATACAGCAAGTCGCATGAGAATCTTGATAGTAAAGCTGGGAAGTATCGGCGACATTGTTCATACCCTGCCTGCCCTCGCCGCCGTGCGCGAGGGCTTCCCCGACGCAGAAATATCCTGGGTGGTCGAGCGAAATTTATCTGAGATTTTGAGAGACAACCCGCTTTTAGATCGCCTCATCGAAGTCGACACGAAGGCGTTGAGGCGCGGACTGATGTCTGGGGAGACGCTGCGGGCACCGCGCCAGCAGTTACGTCGGTTACGCGCCTCGGCCTTCGACGTCGCTTTAGACTTCCAGGGACTTCTCAAATCCGCTTCAATAGCGCGCCTTTCGGGCGCGCGACGTGTTTTTGGCTACTCTTTCGCCGGGCTGCGCGAACCCGCGAGCAGCATTTTTCTTTCAAAACGAATATCAGTTCCCAAAAGGACCCACGTCATTCGGAAAGCGCTTTTGCTCGTCGAGGGCGCCCTGGGGATACCGGTGCCCGAAGACGCGGAGCGATTTTCGTTTCCGATCGGGGTCAATGAGGCGGACGAAAATGCCGCGACCGCAGCGGCTGCGGCGAATGGGGGCAAAGCGGGCAACTACGCGATCCTTAATCCCGGTGGCGGCTGGCCGACCAAACTGTGGAGCGCCGACCGGTTTGGTAAACTTGCCGACGCACTCTGGTCCAGTTACGGACTGACTTCGCTGGTGACGTACGGGCCGGGCGAAGAGGCGCTGGCCGATGCGGTGCGGCAGTCGTCGGAAACGGGCAAGGCACAGCCGGTCGCGCTTTCGTTGAAATCGTTTTATGCGCTGGCGAAAAAAGCCCGCGTTTACGTTGGCGGAGACACCGGTCCGACGCACATTGCCGTCGCCGCAGGCGCGCCGATCGTCGGTTTGTTTGGGCCAACTGAATGGTGGCGCAATGGCAGTCCGCGAGCTGAGGACATCTGCGTTGAGCGAACCGACATCGACTGCCGCGTCGATTGTCATCGACGTTCGTGTTCGAAGTGGATCTGCATGGACATTGAAGTCGCACGTGTGTTTCGGGCTGTGGAAAAGAGATTAGGCAAATAGATGCGAAGAGGCGGGACGTGGATTCAGCGCTGGCGGGTGCCGCTCGGGTTTTTGTGCGCGGCCGTTTTCCTGTTCTTCGCGCGCCCGACGCCGGTGGCGCTCGCTGCCGGAGCATGTGTCTCGGTGGTGGGGCTTGCGATTCGTGCCTGGGCGGCCGGCCACATCCGCAAAAATGCAGAACTCGCGACGTCTGGTCCGTATGCCTTCACGCGCAATCCGCTTTACTTCGGTAGCTTCCTGCTCGGGCTGGGTTTTACAATCGCTTCGGGTCGATGGCTGCTGGCCGTTTTGTTTGCGGCTCTTTTCATTGGCATCTATCTGCCCGTGATGCGCGTCGAAGCCTCGACGATGGCCCAGCTTTTTGGCGGGGATTTTGAAAACTACAGGCGTTCGGTGCCGCTGTTCTTTCCGCGACTAACGCCCTACCGGCAGGGCAATTCGCAGGCGGTGAGATTCGACGGCGCTTTGTATCTTCGTTACCGTGAGTATCGTGCAGCGCTGGGGCTTGCGGTCGCCTGGGGATTGCTGTTGATTAAGACTTATTACTTATAGAAGTGGCTAACCTAATAGAAGTGACTTTGAGAATTCATACTAAAAGCATCGCCCTCGTTTTTATCGTTCTATTCGTGGTTCCGTCCGTACTCGCCCAAAAAACGACGGCGCCTCGACATTTCGAAACTGCTGAGGAACTCCATTTCGAAGCTGAGTTTTCGCGGTTGATGGTGCGAAAGCTGGACGTCGCGGATCTCACGTTCCGCGCCAGCCGGACGCCGGTCGCTGCGGCAGCTGAGTCGAAAGACGCGAGTCCGTACGCGTTGACGTTCACGGCAGACGTTGCGAGCAAAGGTTTCTTCGCGCGCTTGTTCAATCTGAAGTTTCGCGAGCGCGTCGAGTCAACCGTCGAACCGATCTCGTTCACAGTTCAGAAGACGACGATCCTCGACGAGCAAGGCAAACGCGTGCGCGCCACCGAAGCCACGTTCGACCGATCGAAAGGCAAGATGACGTGGACGCTACGGGACCCGAACAACCCGTCTGCCGAACCTCGTCATGCGATCACCGACTTTTCCGGCCAGCTTCAGGACGTGTTGTCGGCAATCTATTTCATCCGTACTCAACCGCTGCAAGTCGGAAAGAGTTTCGAGATCTTCATCGGCGACGGCGGCAAGGTTTACAAGATCCCGGTGGCGGTCGTCGAGAAGAAGCGGATGAAGACGGTGCTTGGACGTATCGATGTGTTGCGAGTCAATCCCGAGCTGTTTGGACCAGAGCGACTCATCGACCGAGAGAAAGGTGAGTTTTCGATCTGGGTAACCGCTGATGCGCGACATATTCCGGTGAGCGGGCGCATTAAGACCGACTACGGAATGTTCGATATCAAATTGAAGAAAGTCATTACCGATCCCACTCCG
>DASTOZ010000453.1:0-3572 GCA_035762365.1 Pyrinomonadaceae bacterium
ATGCGACAGAGGTTTTGCAACCGCTCGGTAAAACTCCGCGCGTGCCGGTCAACATAACGGTCGAACTTGGTAAACATCATGTTAGATCGTTGGGTCGAAACAGTAGATAGCGCGATTCGTTGTCGCCGCGTTCAAGACCGGCGCAGACGAGTTGTTCCGCAAACGCGGCTTGAAACTCGTTTCGAACGCGTGTTTGCATGTCGCGCGCTTCCTGTGCGTCGCGTTTGACGACTGCGGACCACTCAGTCGGAATCGCGATCGTCTTCACGGGCTGTGCGTCGATCGTGTGCGCTCGGCCTTCGCCCAACGTCACGACACGTGGCGAATTCAAGTGCCAACTCGCGAACAATCGATCGCTCGGCAGTCCGGCCTGCTGGCCGCGCAGGTCGTAATCGAGACCGTAAAAGTTCGCCTCGTAGTGATGGACCAGCACGCCGAGCCGGTTCAGATTGAAATGCGCGTTGCGCGACTGCATCGGGTCCCATGTCCACTTGATGAAGTCTCTGCCTTCGCTCATCGCCTTTGCCCGTTGCGCCCACTTCAAACGCGCGCCGATGCCTTTGTTCTGGTAGTCGCGCGCGACCGCCATCACGTGCGAATAGCCATAAATCTCGTCATTCGCACGGATTGCAGCAAGGTGATGAACGAAGCCGACCATCCGGTCGTCTGCGAAGGCGCCGAGCGTCCAACCTCCTGCTTGTCGAGAAACTATGAAATGTCGGCGGGGCGAAATCTCCAGGTCCGGAAGCCCGAACGCTTCCCGCTGGAGACTAATACAATTGTCAAACTCTTCAATGGTAGTGCACTCACGAATTATGATCTCTGCCATCCATGACCTTTTAACATTTTGTTTTTGATCTAACTCACGACTTCGGTGGACGCGCGGGAATTCGGATCGTTGCCTGAAGACCTCTGGGCGCGCAATTCTCCAACACAACCCGTCCGCCCATCAGCTCGAGCAGTTTCCGGCCGATGATAATACCAAGTTCGTTGATGTTTGGTTCGTGCCCCGGCGGCCCATGCTCCGGATCGAACACACTGGCCGTATCGGAACGCAGCTCGCCGTTGTCTTTCACGCGAATCGAGAGCATCGACTGCGGATCGATATCCACACTGACCATCACCGTCTCGCCCACCGGGCTCCGGCTCACCGCCCACGCAATGAAGTTGAAGATCGTTTGCCGCAGTTTTCCCTGATCGGAAACTACCGTCGTGATCTCGGGCGCGACTTCGTACTCGATCTTCACTTGCGCCTTCTGTGCGATCCGCGCGGCCGCCGCACACGATTCCCTGACCGTCTCGCGCAGTGAAAATTCCTGGAGAAAAACTTCAGTCTGCCCGGCCTCGATGCGCGAAAGATCGACTAGTTGGTTCAAACTGGCTTGCAGCTGAAAGCCCGAATCCTGGACTTTCTGACAAAACCGGCGCTGCGCGTCCGTCAGCTCCTCCTGGTCGAGCAGGATCTCGCTGAAACCGAGAATCGAGGTCAACGGCGTCCGCAGTTCATGAGACATGCGCGCCAGGAACAAGGATCGATAGTGTGAAACGCGCCGTAATTCGCGATTTGCCTCTTCCAACTCGGCTGTGCGCTTTCGTAGTTCCTTGATTAAAAGGTCAACGCGTTCCTGAGAATTGAGAGCAGCCGCACTGCTAACATTGTCGCTGGTGTTGTCGGAGTCGCCGGTGTGATAGGCAGCCTCGCTTGCTCTTTCATCCATAAAGATCCCCACCCTGCTTGAAAATCGTTCGTCCGGGGGGCATAAATTGTTATGTGACATCAATATAGGGTCAGTGTCCATCCCTGTCTACCCCCTGACTCGGGTCGGGCAAAGAATTTTGTCAGATTTCGGGCGTGCGCTATGATGCCGCACCGGATGAACGGCCAACTCAGCCACGAACCGCTCGCGAAACTCATACGCGATATCTCAGCTAAGTCACAGAGTGGCTGCCTGCGTATCGAGCAGGACCGCATCAGGATCGCGGCCTATTTTTATAAGGGCCATCTGGTTTATGCCGCGTGCAACCTGCGTGACTTGCGACTGCGCTCGCACTTGCAACGGACCAGCCTTCTCTCGCCGGAGCAACTCGCAAGGTTTGATGAGAACCTTCCTGACATCGAGCTTGCAAAGAACCTTTGTAACGCAAACGTGCTGACACATGGCGAGGTCGAAGAAGCGCAAATGAAGCAGGTGTCAGACATCGTGCGCTTCGCCCTAACGTTGAGCGATGGTTCGTGGACCTTCGATTCTCGCGCCCATCTAAACGAGAGTGTGAATCTCAACATCGACATCGACGCTCTGCTGGTCTGGGCCGAAAAGAGAGCGCCGGCGGAACCTGTCGAGGGACCAGCAAACTCCGAGCCCGACACTGAGACGTTTCTTGAACGACTGCGCACTGCGGAGTCTCATTACGATGTGCTCGGCGTTGAAACCAGTGCCGCGGCCGAGACGGTGAAGTCCGCTTACTATGATCTCGCGCGTCGTTATCATCCTGACCGGTTTCGCAAAGCAGATCCTTCATTGTTGACACGCCTCGAATCGGCCTTCGCGAGGATCACTCAGGCTTACGACACTTTGCGCGACGACGATCTACGTGCAAACTACAACGCGAAGCTTCAGGCCCGCAGAAAAGCGCAGCAGATCGCCGACGCAACTGCAAAGCCTATTGCGGCCACGACCGAAACAAGCGCAACAACCGAAGACGTCCCGCAAGTATCGGTCGCGCAACGTGCGGAAAACGACTTCAAAGAAGGACTCGCGGCACTCGAACAGGGTCAGCGCAAACTCGCGGCCGGACTCTTCGCGTCCGCAGCGCGACTCGTGCCCAACGAGGCCCGTTACCGTGCGTATTACGGACAGCTGCTCGCCGGACAGGAAACCACTCGACGCGCCGCCGAAGCCGAACTGCAAGCCGCGATCAAGCTCGATCCCGGCAACGCTAACTATCGCGTGATGCTGGCCCAGTTGTTCAGAGACCTCGGATTTTCTGTGCGCGCGAAGGGCGAGGCCGAGCGCGCAGTCGCAGCGGATCCGAATAATCAAAAGGCGCGCGATCTGTTGCGCGAGCTAAAAGGAGTTTAAGATAAGCACCGATGGTAGCAGTCGACAGTGCTGAACTGATTGAAAGAGCGGCAGGCGAGGCGTTTATGCAGCTTGCCAGGACGGTCGATCGTTTCGAGCGTTACGAGAACCCGCACGCCCAGCGCGTCGCGGCGATTGCCGACGAGATCGCGCACGCGTTTCATCTCGCGCGACACGACCGCGGCTCGCTGTACGCGGCAGCGTTGTTGCACGACCTCGGGGAAGTCGCGATGGAGCGCGACTACATTCAGGCCGATCGTAAGTTGACGACTGAAGAACGCCTCGACTTGTCTCGCCATCCGGTGATCGGCGAACGCGAGGCGTCGAGAGTCGGCGCCGATCGTGCCGCGCAACTGCTGGTGCGCTGGCATCACGAGTGGTGGAACGGCACGGGTTATCCGGACGCGTTGCGCCGTGAAGAAATTCCCCTGGCGGCGAGAATACTTCGCGTCGCCGATTCGTACGCGGCCCTGACCGACGATCGCCCCTTTC
>DASTOZ010000454.1:0-2133 GCA_035762365.1 Pyrinomonadaceae bacterium
TGCCGAGGTTGAACCACTCAGAACCCCGCTAAAGTTTGACGAATTTGGCGCATTAGGGCATTGCGACCTGACCGCCCGGCTCGACAATTACGCCATCCAGTTGCAAAACACGCCGAACTCGACCGCTTACATCGTCTCTTACGGGCCTGAGGGTGACGGCCCCGGCTCTGGCAGGTCCCAACTCCCTCGGCTCAAAGATTATCTCGTGAATACTAGAGGGTTGGCTGATACCCAAATCAAGACCGTCTATGGCGGCCGCAATGACGTCCTCACGGACCCGAAAATCCAGCTATGGATCGTTCCCGCCGGCGCGAGGTTTTCCGGCGCGCAAAAATATGAGACGAACATCGATACGTTCAAGGGAATGTTTTTCGAGTTTGAGATTGAGGATTTCATCGACGTTTACTACGAAGACGCAGAGGAAGGAATGGGACCGGGGATCGGTCGGCCCGTCGACGCGTCCTTCGCCGACATGCTCCAACAGCAGAAAAAGGCGATCCCGTACGTCGTCGTATACAACGGCGAAGCAGCGGTACCGGGATCCGCACGTCGCCTCGCTGCCGGGCAGATTGAAGATCTAAAGGCTCAGAAGGTAGACGTAAGTCGAATCAAGATAATCTTTGGTGGCGTACGCAAAAATACGGCGGTCCAACTTTGGATTACGGGACCAAACGATCCTGCACCCGTTGCCGACGCCGGTGCTGAGCCGCCGCCGCGAAAAAACGCACAGATCACTTCTCAAGCTGATCACACGATAAATGATCCGCGGAACGAACGCGCTGCTTTTAATCGAATGGTGGAAGTATTGCGCGAGCAACCAACGGTAAAAGCCATCGTGATTATTACGTTCCCAGGACCAGCAGAGCCCGAACCGGAAGCACAATCGACAACGCCAATCATAGTTCCCCCGGCTCCTCCAGAACCCGCAGAAGCAGTTGCCGCACCGGAAGAAGAGGAAAGGCCTCCGGCAGATTTGCCGAAGTTAGTCGAGAAGTGGCGGGAGGAACTGGCGAAGACTCACAAAATTAATCCCGACCGATTTGTCGTGTTGTTCTATACCTCGCAGGAGGCATTCGGTAACTACCTCGACTTGTGGATCAACCCTCCCGGCCAGCCGCTCCCCGATCCGAATGCCGACGAAGAAAAGGAAGAGGACGCGGAAGCTCTCAAAATCTACGAGAACCTGCCGCCCAGTGTGACATCAACGATGGGCTATCGCCTGGGCGCTTTGATCCGCGGCAATTAACGTCACACGTTGTTCAGGATGCTTAACGCTGTTCGGGAAAAGATCTGCGTCTTCTCTTCCTCGTTTATCTCCAGTCCCTCAATCGACGAAACCGCACGATCGATCGAACCCAGCAGGTGCGGATAGTCGCTCCCTATCACCATGTGGTCAGCTCCGACCATGTTTCGCACCATGTTCAGCGTGTGTGGACTGAACGAGACCGTGTCGTAATACAGTCGCTTCAAATAAACGCTCGGCAGCTTGTCGATCTTCGCGCGGCAGTCGGCGAAGTCGCGAAAGCCGTTGTCCATTCGTTCCATCAGGTACGGCGCCGCGCCGCCGAGATGACCGATGATCCAACGAATGTCGGGTAACTCTTCAAACATCCCGTCGTAACACATGCGCGCCACCGCGAGGCTCGTGTCAAACGGAAAGCCGATGATTGGTCCAAGCACGTACTCGCGAAAAGAATCGGAGTTCGCCGGGATCATCGGATGCAGAAAGATGCACAGCTTCAGGCGGTTCGCTTCTTCGAAGAACGCTCGATATTGCGGCGACGTCAGCGGCTTCCCGCCGATGTTGCTCAACAGGATCACGCCGTTTAGTTTCAACGCGCCGAGCGCGCGATGAAGTTCGGCGAGTGCGGCATCGGGCGCGTCCATCGGAATCGACGCGAAACCTTTGAAGCGTTTCGGATGGCGGGCGATCAGATCGGCGTACGAGTCGTTGATCATCCTCGCGACGGCGGGTTGATGCTCCGCGTCCGTGAAGAAGACGTTGGGCGTCGACAGCGAAACGACTTCGACGTCGATCCCGACGCGGTCCATGTCTTCGAGTCGTTTATTGACGTCGGTCATTGCGGGTGTGACGCCGAAGAAGCGCGCGCCGCGATGCGTGATGATCGTCTG
>DASTOZ010000455.1:0-4141 GCA_035762365.1 Pyrinomonadaceae bacterium
GAGATGGTGCGGATGGTCAGCAGCGGTACGGAAGCGACGATGTCCGCGATTCGACTCGCACGCGGCGTGACGGGCCGCACGCGAATCGTCAAGTTCGAAGGCTGTTATCACGGACACGGCGACAGCCTGTTGGTGAAAGCCGGATCGGGAGTCGCGACGCTCGGACTGCCGGACAGCCCCGGCGTTCCGGCCGTGCTCGCCGAAAACACGATCACGCTTCCGTTCAACGACACGCAGGCTCTTGAACAAGCATTCACGAAACACGCCGACATCGCGGCGGTCATTATCGAGCCAGTCGTGGGAAACATGGGTTGCGTTCCGCCGCGCGATGGTTATCTCGAAGCGGTACGCGCATTGACGACGAAACACGGCGCCCTGCTGATCTTCGACGAAGTCATGACTGGCTTTCGTCTCGCTCGCGGCGGCGCCCAGGAACGTTACGGAATCAAACCCGACCTCACGACGCTCGGGAAGATCATCGGCGGTGGACTTCCGGTCGGCGCGTACGGCGGCACTCGCGAGATCATGAACCACGTCGCGCCCGCGGGTCCCGTTTACCAGGCCGGAACGTTGTCGGGAAATCCGTTGTCGATGACGGCGGGGCTGGTCACGCTGCGTCGCCTGCGCGACAGAACAGTCTACGAACGACTCGAAAACTCCTCGCGCCGGCTGTGCGATGGACTCGCAACGGCAGCGCAACAGGCGGGAATCACAATCGTCACCAATCGCGTCGGTTCAATGTGGACCAGCTTCTTCAGCAGCGAACCCGTCGTCGACTGGGACACCGCCAACAAATCCGATCGCGAAATGTACGGACGCTTTTTCCGCGCGATATTAGAGGCCGGCGTCTACCTCGCGCCGTCACAGTTCGAGGCTGCATTCGTGAGTCTGGCGCATACTGACGAGATCATCGAGCAGACGATTAATGCGGCGCGAAAGGCCTTTGCGGAGATTTAGACAGGCAAGTCGATACTGAAGCGCGATCCCTTACCCGGTTCGCTGGCGACGCTGATCTTACCGCCATGCAGCTCGACGATCTGCTTCACAATCGCGAGCCCCAGACCGGTGCCTCGTTTCTTCGTCGAAAAGAACGGTTCGAAAATGCGCTCGCGCGTCGCCTGGTCCATTCCCTTGCCCTGGTCGGCGATGACGACGCGTGCGTAAACTCGTCCCGCCTGTCCGTTGCCGTCGCTCGACGGCGCGATCAGCTCAGTTGAGATGCGCACCGGCGCGCCTTCCTGGCTCGCGTCGACCGCATTTGCGATCACGTTAACGAACACCTGTCGCAACTGATACGCGTCCCAATGACCGGTGATCGTGCCGTCGGCAAAGTGTTTTTCGACCGTCGCGTTCTTCTCCTGAATCCGTTCGCTGACCAGGTCGAGACTGCGCTCGAGCGACTCGTGCAGATCGACTGACGATCGTTCGAGCTCCTTCTGTCGCGAAAACTGCGTGACGTCGACGACGAGCTTGTTCAGGTGCTTGATACCGCGCTCGACGAGCTCGATCGTGTTCAGCGCATCCTCGTCTGTCACGCTGTCGCGCAACATCGAGACGCCGAGTCGAATACTTCCCAACGGATTGCGAATCTCGTGGGCCACCTGCGTCGTCGCCTGGCCCACCGCTGCTAACGATTCGCTGCGGCGCAAGGTGCGTTCTGCTTCGGCTGCTTCCGTTGCGTCGACAAGCGTCACAATCTGGCCGTGGTCGCCGTTGATCGCGAGTGGTGCTGAGTAGACGTCGAATGCTTTGTCGGACTCTTCGACCTGGGCCACGAGCCGTCCGTGATATGTCGCCTTGTTGACGCGCACGGCGGTGACGGTGTCGAGGATCTTCATCACGTCGTCCGGCGCGAAACGTTCCAACACCGAGGCGCCGATGCTTGCTTTCGGATAAATCCGGAAGAACGCGGCGTTGGCGCTGCGAATGCGATCCTCCTCATCGATCGCCGCCACCGCGCTGACCATGCCTTCAAGCAGTTGAGTAGTGAACGTCCGCTCCCGCCGCGCCTCATACATGCTTTGCTGCATTTCGCGAAACTGCCGCTGGACCTGCCAAATCGTCCCCACGGCGACCAATGCACCAACAAAAAGCGCCAGTGTGATCCATTTAATGATTGAGCGTCGCGCATTCTGCTGCATCCGCTGAACATCTGCGACGATTGACTGCTGGTACTGTTGCTCGGCTGACAACAGTTTATCGAACGTAAGGTTGACCCTATACCAGCTTCCGAAGCCTTCAAGACTGTATTTCCTGACGTCCGTCGTCGACTGAACGTAGGCGTTAAGCTCCGCTCGAAGCTCCTGCCACAGCTTGTCGTCCGACAGCGGCGGGTTGTCTAACCGCTGCAATGCCTCGGCAACCTCAGCTCGGGCAGTATTCAGACGCAGCTCAAACGGAGGCATCAAATCACGTCTCTCCTGCTCCGGTCGGGCGTCCACGCGGGAACGGGCTCGGGCCTCATTGTCCAGCGTCACCACTTTGAAACGCAGTTGCCATAAGAAAGTCAGGCGAGCCGAACGGTGACGCGCCATATCCTGCGCTTGGTCGCTGACGGTATCCATCTGTTGGACACTTAAATAGCCCAAACCAAAGGTCAGTCCGAGTAGCAACAGGAAGCCAATGATCAGAGGTACGAGCGCCGGCGCGAATCCGCGCAACAGGGACAGTTTAGATCGTTCACGCGAGGCGTTGGGATCCGGCGTCCGGCGATAGACTACCTGAGGATGTTTTTCCGCGGGTTCCATTAAGATTCGAAGCTACGGCTTGGCGTCCATCCAGTTCTCACCTACGCCGACGTCCGCCACCAGAGGTACATCAAGCTCCACTGCCGTTTCCATCTCGTGCTTCAGTATCTCCGTTACCTTGTCGACTTCCTTATCGGGCACTTCCACCAGCAACTCGTCGTGCACCTGCATCAGCAACCGCGCCGCGAGCCCGTTGCGTTTGAACTCTTCGTCGACGTGCAACATCGCAATCTTCACGATGTCACTCGCCGTACCCTGAATTGGCATGTTTATGGCTTCGCGTTCCGCTGCTTTTCGGATGTTCGCGTTGCGATCTGCGATGCCGGGCAGCGGGCGAATGCGCCCGTAAATCGAGCGAACGTAACCATGCTCGCGCGCGCGCAGCGGCACTTCCTCCATATAACGGCGCACGCCTTTGTACGTGTTGTAGTAATCCTCGATGACCTTCTTCGCTTCCTGTCGCGAGATGCCGACGCGTTGCGACAATCCCCACGGCTCGATTGCGTAGGCGATCGCGAAGTTGACGATCTTCGCAAACCGACGCGCTTCCTTCAGCTCAGCATCGGTCTTCGCGCCGAACACGAGCCGCGCCGTGCGCGCGTGAATGTCTTCGCCTTTCTGAAACGCTTCCAACATCACCGGGTCCTGCGTGATATGCGCCAGCAGACGCAGTTCGAGTTGCGAATAGTCGGCGGACACGATCTTGTTTCCCTGCTCCGCAACGAACGCGCGACGAATGCGACGGCCCATCTCACTTCGGATCGGAATGTTCTGAAGGTTCGGATCGCTCGACGATAAACGACCCGTCGCGGCAACAGTTTGATTGAGCTGACAATGAATACGTCCGTCGGTCGCGATCTGATGCGGCAGCGCGTCCGTGTAGACGCTCTTCAACTTGTCGAGCTCGCGATACTCGATGATTAGTCGGGGCAGCTCATACTCCTGCGCCAACTCTTCGAGCACGGCCTTGCTCGTTGAAATGCGTCCGGTCGACGTCTTTCTGCCCATGTCGATGTGCATGTCGGAGAGCACTTCACCGACCTGCTTCGGCGACCCGATGTTGAACTCGCGTCCCGCCAGCTCATAGATCCTGACGGTGAGTTTGTGCAGCTCTTGTCCGATGTAACTCGAGAGGTCGCTCAACACTTTCTTGTCGACTTTCAACCCCGCCCGTTCCATTCGATAAAGCAACGGCGCGAGTGGCAGTTCGACTTCGGAATAGATCGTCTCGAGTTTCTTGTCGAGGATGCGGGCGTAAAGCACGCGTGCGGTTTGCGCGGTCAGATCGGCGGCGACCGCGGTTGCCCACGCGGTCTCCGACCAGTTTGCCGGAGGTTTGTGTCCGTTCTCGACGTTCAGCGCGTCTTTCGCGAGGTCGGCGAGGTCGTATTTGC
>DASTOZ010000456.1:0-2123 GCA_035762365.1 Pyrinomonadaceae bacterium
CTCCGACAAACATCAATGTCCAATTCGAGCCCAGCGCCGCAGGCAATCCCATCACCGTCACGGTCAGCATCCAGAATTACACCTTTCAACCGTTGTTCAATCTCGGCGCTTTGCTCGGTAACAAAACGTTCTCGTTGGCCCTGCCGATAAGGCCGAGCACGACGATGTACTACATGTGGACCGACGCCGCCGGTGGTGAAGAAGGGTGATGAGGTCGTCACGATGAAGCACTTCCACAACAGAAAGAACGAACGAGGCACTACGGTCGCAGAGTTTGCGACGGTCGCACTGTTCTTCTTCGTCATGATCTTCTCGATCATCGAGTTTGGACGGATGCTCTACACGCATAACGCGCTGGCTGATGCGACGCGCAGGGGCGCGCGCTACGCGGTGCTGCACCCCAAGAGCGATGAGAAGGCAGTGAAGAACCAGGTTGTCTACGGTGCGAACGGGACTTTCGACGCAAAGGGCAATCCTACGAGTCCTCCATTGATCGCCGGTCTAACTACGACGATGGTCAACGTGACGTATGAAGGTGAGGACACTGACGCCGATCCCGATACTGCCCCGACGTCGTTCGGATCGAACCTGGGCACCGCAACCGTCAAGATTACGGGCTACTCGTTCAATCTCAGCATTCCGGTGATTGCCCGTCCGATTCCGATGGGCGATTACGCAACAACGTTATCAGCCGAGAGCGCAGGTGAAATCCCGGGGGACATCGCTGTCGGTCCCTAGCTTGTTTGTGTATCAGGTAGCAGAGCCGAGGGGAATACTTTTAAGATGAAAAGAAATCTTACGTTTCTACTGCTTTCGAGAGATCCCGCTGAGGGACGTGAAATGAATCGCGCCTTTGGTGGACATGCCGGCGTTAGCGTGCTGATGACGAGTGACGATGCCGAGCAAATCTTTACGGAAACGATGCGGCTGCGGCCTTCCGCCGTGGTCATCAATCTGGGTCACATGGGCGAGCCTGCCATGAAGCTCGTGCAGCGAATGACGTCCGAGTGTCCGACCACCGCCGTCATTTGCGCTTCACGCGATTCTTCACCCGATCTGATTCTTCATAGTCTGCGCGCCGGTGCTCGCGACTTTATTCGTCTTCCGGTAAGCGAAGACGAGCTGAACACGATCATCGAAAGAACAATGGAGTTCTGCGCGCAAAACGCGGCGGACGAACCCAAGACCCGCGGCAAAGCGATCGCCGTCTTCTCGAGCAAGGGCGGTTGTGGTTGTTCGTTGATTGCCACCAACCTGGCCATGGTCCAGACGTCGCCGACAGTGCTCGTCGATCTCAACCTGCAATCAGGCGATCTCGAGTTGATGTTAGGCGTGCGGCCGAAGTTTTCACTGGCTGACGTAGTTGAGAACCGCGATCGTCTCGACAATGCGCTGCTCGCCAGTTACCTGACGCACCATTCTTCCAACGTTTCGTTGCTGGCGGCGCCGACCAAGGCCGAGAGCGCTGAAGATATCGAGCCGAAGCACATTTACGAAGTGATGGAACTGCTGCGGCAACGGTTCGAGACGGTGATTGTCGACACGCCGCATAACTTTGACGCGGTGACAATCGCGACTCTGGACAACTGCGATCAGATTCTGGTCGTGTTGACGCTCGAGATACACGCGATTCGCAGCACGCGCCGGGCGCTCGAAATATTCGACCGGCTCGGTTACCCGCGCAAGAAGATTCGGCTCGTTGTGAATCGCTGGAGCAAGAACGTTGAACTCGATCAACGACAGGTCGAAGGCTTCCTCGGCGAACGCGTCATCGGCTTTATTCAGAGCGACTATCGCGCGGCGGTCAATTCGATCAACCTGGGCCAACCGATGGTGTTGTCCGCGCCGGCATCGAAAGCGACCGCCGACTTGCGTCAGATTGCCGCGAAACTTTTCGACGGCAAAGTCGAGCCAGGACCACCGGCCGAAACCAAGCGGTCCCTCAACTCGATTTTTCGAAGACAAGCACCACAAATCGAAGACTTCGGGCTGACGGCAGCGCTCGATCGCGCGAACCTTGGCGAAGCGCAATAGGAACCAGCAGTTTTTTGAACATTTTGGGGACATAACAAATGGCACTACGTGAAAGATTAATTCGAGAAAGCGGCATGACCGGCCCGTTG
>DASTOZ010000457.1:0-3429 GCA_035762365.1 Pyrinomonadaceae bacterium
CGGCGGCGAGTGAATAGTCGCCGCGCACAAGCTGCACGCTAATCGAGCTGCCCGGCGGAAATGTGTTGCCGTTGAATTCGGCAAGCGGCGTAATCGCCGCCGAACCACCAACGCCGGAAACCGGAAGCAATCCACTCGCAACGAGCTGCGGCGCAAATGCCGAGAGTGATTCCTGACTGATACCGCTGAACACAAGCGGCGTCGCGATCGGCGTCATCTGCTGGCCGAGCAACGGCAGGAGCGGCGAGCCAACCGAGACCGGCGCCAAAAGTGAAACTGACCCGACGGCGGGTTTCGGCAGGTTCGGCTTCCAGTCAGTTCCGGCAAGCTGTGCAAACGAAACGACGCGCGGCTCTTTTGGTTTGGCGTTTTCCGAACCCTTGTTGAAGAGGTCGATCATCTGCTTGATCGGCGTGATACCCGCGATCGGTTCTTTCGAGAACGGAAAGCTGAACGCGATCGCGCCCACGATCTTGCCGTCGATGTAGACCGGCGAGCCCGACATCCCGGCGAAGACGCCCGTCTTTTCCACGTTGGACCCGCTCAGTTTGCCGATAATCGCCGACTGCCGCGGACCAGGAAAACCAGGCAACACGCCGAGAATCTCGACGCCGAACTCCTGTGTCTCCGATCCGCTGAAGACTGTCCGCGCGGTGCCTTTCATGCCGGGTTTAATGTCTTCCAGAGGGAAGACCGGGACAGCTTTGGGCGCCGCAAACGGCTGTTGGGCAACCGCCAAACCGGCGAGTGCGACGATCAGTAATGCGCTAAAAATGGAGGCAAATCTCTTCATTGGAATAGGACTATAAACTTCGCCTGAGAAGGCGGTCAAGATTAAGATGGTTAGCAGGTTGCAAATACCGATTACACAAGTCGAGGCGTTCATCCTCGCGGGCGGCGCGTCGAGCAGAATGGGGACTGACAAGTCTCAACTGCTGCTCGAAGACCAGACGTTTGTCGAACGCATCGCGGCCACACTTCAGACGGTCACAGACACGATTAGGTTGGTCGGAAGTTCCGACAATTCCACATTCGCCACCGTCGCTGACGTCTATCCGCGATGGGGAGCGCTCGGCGGACTGCAGGCCGCGCTCACCGCGTGTGAGCGTGAATGGGCCATCGTCGTCGCCTGCGACCTCCCTTTCGTGACCTCAGAACTATTTCGGAGCCTCGCGGCGCTGCGCATGGATCACGATGCCGTCGTGCCGCTGCAACCCGACGGTCGCCCGCAGCCACTCGCCGCTCTTTATCGCGCGGATCCATGCGCCGCGCGCGCCACTGAGTTGATCGAAGCGGGCCGGCGACGCCCGTTGGACCTGCTGCAAGCAGTCAAGACACGGTGGGTCAACTTCGCGGAAATCGCGAATCTCACTCAGGCGGAAAGGTTTTTTGTTAACATCAACACGCCGGAAGATTATTATGAAGCGACTCGGAAAAGAGCAGACACCTGAATAAGCCTCAACTGAGTCTGGTCCAACACATGCCAATCCGAGGTTACTTACTCTAATGCCACCACGAAGACGAATTGGTAAAAGGCTCATCAAGTCTTTACTGCCAATAGTCCTGGTCATCGTGTTGGCACTCGTCGGGTCGCTGTCGTTCATTGTCTACTGCGTAACGCGCCCGCAGCGCCGCCCGTACGTCGTGACGCCGGAATCCTTCGCGCGCATCAGCGGGCGCGCCCTGAAAGTCACCGACGAAACATGGACCACTCGCGACGGGCGCCAGGCGCGAGGCTGGCTGCTGAAAGGCGCGGAAGGCGCACCGGCTGTCGTGTTGCTGCATCGTTACGGCGGCGATCGCTCGTGGCTGTTCAACCTCGGGGTCAAGATCAACGAAACAACCAGCTTCACGATTCTGTGGGCCGAGCTGCGCGGCCACGGCGAGAAGCCGCTCGTTGGTTGGACCTCACTCGGCGCGCGCGAAGGCGACGATCTGATTGCGGCATTCGAGTTTCTCCAAACGCTCAAATCTGAGAACCATAAGAAACTGGTGGGCGAGAGTCTTGGCGTTTACGGCGTGGAGCTCGGCGCATACAGCGCTTTGAAAACAGCAGCGCAGGACAATCGCATTAAGGTGCTCGTGCTCGATTCGATCGTCAACTCGCCAGACGAACTGCTGAACCGCGCCGTGTTGCATTGTGTGGCGATCGACAGCGACTTCGTCTACTCGCTGTCACGCACGGCGATGAAGATCTACATGCTGGGTGGTTACGAAAGCATTCCCGCGTGTGAGCTGGCGAAGTCAGTTCGGGATCCGCGCGTTCTGCTGCTTTCGGGCGCGGAGGCTGGACCACTGCGCGACGCGACCGCGCAGTTGCAAAGCTGTTTTGCGAACCCGGCTAATGTGGAAGCGCGGATCGATCTGCCGTTGAGTGGGTTCAGCCTGCCGTCGGCGACTGGTGAACAAGGTGAGGCATACGATCGCGTCGTGATCGAGTATTTCGATCGCAATCTGCGGTAACCACAAAAGGCACAAAAAGCACAAGAGGCACAAAAGGAACAGAGTCAGTTGAGGAACTGGTTTTCGATTGTGCCTTTTTGCGTCTACGTTTGTGCCTTTTTGCGTCTGTGCTTGTGCCTTTTGTGGTTCACGGTTGCCAGCCAAGGATGGCGGTCTTGCCGTTGTCGCCGATCACTTCGATGCCACGTGCGTTTCGAAAATGGTCGACGTATTCGACCGGAATCAGCACCAACAGTTTCCCGCCCAGCGCTCGTCCTTTATCGACTGTCACTTCGTCAAAGGGAATTACTTCACCTTCGTCGTTATAGACCACGCGATCGTGCGCGTAGAACTGCGCGGACCGATCGTCGCTGCGCTGCGCAAGGACTGGAACGTTCGCGTAGCCGCGAGCGTCGGCAAGACGCAATAGATCTCGAACGGATTCGCGTGCCGCAAACTTCGGCGCCACCCACTGCACCGCGATCACCACCGCAAGCACGACCGCGGCGAAGATCGCGACGTATGGCGCCGGCCTGCCGTTACGCGACGCGATCCAATCCGCCGCCAGCAACGCTGCTGCCGGCAACGAGGGCAGTATGTAACCCGGCAGTTTCGATCCGGAAAACGAGAAGAACACAATGGGCGCCAACAACCATGCGAGCGCAAACACTCGAACGACGCTGAGGCTATCGTTGGCTCGCCAGGTCCAGCTCCTCGCCTTCACCAACGCCGCCATCAGAAAAGGAGTCCACGGCAGTGCCAGCAGGAGAATGATCGCAGGGAAAAACCAGATCGGCTGCGGGTGCTTGTATTTGTTCGACACGTAGCGCGCGAAGTGGTGCTGCACAAAGAACTGATCGATGAACGTCCAACCGTGTTTCGCGATGACTGGTCCATACCACGTCGCCGCCACCGCCAACGCCAGCGGCAGTCCCCAAACAAGACTCAGGAACACCTGCCCCTGCGGCCACCGTCGTCTCAACAGGT
>DASTOZ010000458.1:0-3632 GCA_035762365.1 Pyrinomonadaceae bacterium
GGCACGGTTCCACCCGATGACAACCCGCCCGTGCCGAAACGCGACAAGCGCCAGATCTATTTCGTGAACCGGCCGGGCTCGATCCAGTCGGCGATCTACATCGGCAACGTGAGTATTCCGCGCAAAGACAAGGACTACTTCGCGCTTCGCACTGCCGATACGATCTACGGCGGCTCGTTCTACTCGCGACTCACACGCAACATTCGCGAGAGCAAGGGCTACACGTATTCGCCGTTTAGCTCGTCGAACACGCGCGCGAAGACGGGCGCGTTTTTTGCGGGCGCTTTCGTGCGTAACGAAGTGACTGGCCCAACGCTGCTCGAGATCTTCTACGAGCTCGATCGCATGCGCGTCCTGCCCGTTACCGATGAAGAGTTGAGCGCCGCGAAGGAGTACAGCACCGGCAACTTCTCGGTGGAACTGGCCAGCCAGTTTGGTCTCGCCGGGCGCATCAACACGGTCTACACCTACGATCTCGACAAGAGTTTCATCAACGATTTCCGGCCCAAGATCGAGGCCTTGACGGCCGCCGACATTCAAAAAGCAGCCGCCAGGTACTTCGATACGTATCGTGCGGCGATCGTGATCGTCGGCGATTGGGACAAGGTAAAGGACCAGGTGACGCCGTTCGGCGAAGTCACCATTTACGACGCCGAGGGCAATCTCGTGACGAAACAGCCTTCATAGATCGGACGGATCTGTGTAATCTGTCGGGCTAATGCGCGACGACGACGTCACTCGCAAGCTCGAAACACCAAGATCCAACCCGTCGCGCGCATCGTCGTTCGATTCGATCGACGATGCGCGTTTTGTTTCGGGAACCATCCTCGCCGACCGTTACCGCATCGTTGGTCTACTCGGAAAAGGCGGCATGGGCGAGGTGTATCGCGCCGACGACCTGAAGCTCAGCCAACCAGTGGCGCTGAAGTTCCTCCCGGACCATTATCTGAGCGACGGCGCGGCACTCGCGCGTTTTCATCGCGAAGTGCGAGTGGCACGACAGGTTTCGCACAAGAACGTCTGCCGCGTTTACGACATCGGCGAGATCGACGGCCGGCACTTTCTCTCGATGGAGTTCATCAAAGGCGAGGAACTCTCTTCCCTGCTCCGGCGCATCGGACGTCTTCCCATCGACAAAGCGCTGCAAATCGCGCGGCAGGTTTGTGCTGGCTTAAGCGCCGCGCACGACAACGGCATCCTGCATCGCGATCTGAAACCTGCCAACATAATGATCGACGCCGACGGCAACGCGCGCATCACCGACTTCGGTCTCGCGAGTCTGGCTGAAGAGATTCGCGAAGACGAGAGGGCCGCCGGCACTCCCGCATACATGGCCCCGGAACAACTCGACGGCGAACCGCCAACTGTTCGCAGCGACATCTACTCGCTGGGCCTTGTTCTCTACGAACTCTTCACCGGGAAACGCGCGTACGATGCGCCGTCGTTAGGCGAACTGATCAAACTTCGCCGCAGTGACTCCACGCCAACGAATCCCACAGCGATCGTCAAGGATCTCGATCCCGTAATCGAGCGCGTGATCGATCGTTGTCTGCAAAAAGATCCGGCGCTGCGTCCTGCGTCGGCGTTGCAGGTTGCGGCTTCGCTTCCTGGCGGCGATCCGATTGCCGCGGCGCTCGCTGCCGGCGAAACACCGTCGCCAGAAATGGTCGCGGCGGCGCCGAAGGCCGGCGCGCTGCGACCGATCGTGGCGATCGGCAGTCTCGCGGGAGTTGTTGCTTGTGTCGTGTTTCTGCTGGCGACTTCCAGCGGGTCGCGCGCCGAGCGCAACGTGCCGCTTGAAAAACCGCCCGAGGTGCTCGCTGAACGCGCGCGCGAGATCGTTTCCAGTTTGGGTTACGAAAACCGGCCGGTGGACCAGGCGTACGGTTTCAGTCTCGACGAAAACTTTGGCAGTTACCTGAAAGCGACCGGGTACGCGCATTGGAAACTCGCGCGGTCCGGACAACCACCCGTGATCTACTTCTGGTACACGCAGGCTCCGCGTTATTTGATCGCCGACGGCGCCATAGTCGTCACGCCAGACAATCCGGCGATGACCGTCGCGGGAATGACCAGCATCGCGCTCGATCCAAAAGGACGTTTAGTACGGTTCAGCCGCGTTCCGCCGCAGGTCGATTCGGCGAGCGAGACTCGCAAGTCGACCGAGTGGGCGCCGTTGTTCGCAGCCGCCGGACTTCCTCTCGACAGATATCTCGTGACGGAATCAGCGTGGATACCGCCGGTGTATGCCGATCAGCGAGCGGCGTGGCAGGGTCCGCACGTCGATCATCCTGAGATCCCGATTCGCATCGAGGCGGCGTCGTTCAAAGGTCAGGTGGTCCACTTTGAAGTCGTCTTTCCGTGGGACATACCGCTGCGCCAGGAAGAACAAAGAGCTACGGCCGGCGAACGCGTCGCGACTATTCTCCTGTTCGTCGTTTTTCTCTCGATCCTCACCGGCGCGGGACTGATGGGCCGCTCGAATCTCAAGCTCGGTCGCGGTGACAGGCGTGGTGCATCGCGACTGGCGATGTTCGTTTTTCTTGTGTCTGCCGCGGGTGGTCTAATCGGCGCGCATCACGTATCGATACTCGGCGAAGAGCTGTCGATCATCTTTCTGATCGTCGCGTACTCGATCACGCCCGCCGCCGCAACCTGGCTGCTCTACATCGCGCTCGAGCCGCACATTCGGCGGCGCTGGCCCAAGCTGATCATTTCCTGGAGTCGTTTGATGGCCGGTAACTTCCGCGATCCGATGGTCGGTCGCGACCTGTTGATTGGCGGACTGCTCGGGCTCCTGCATGCCGCATGCATTTCGCTCGGCTCTGTGATTCCTCGTCTCTTCGGCAGGGAAACTCTGCCCGTCGTGATTGGAAACGTTTTCGCGTTGAGTAGTCTGCGGACCATGGTCGCGATATTTCTTACCAATCAGGTCGTGATGAGCATATTTGTGGGCTTTGGGTTTCTGTTCTTTCTCTTACTGCTCTACATCATGCTGCGACGACGGTGGCTCGCAATCGTCGCCATGTTTCTCATCGTGCTGGCGATTGAATGGTCGGCATTTGCGGCTGAAGGGCCGCCTTATTACGGGATTGTCTCAATGCTGATCGCGCTGACGATTGTGACAGTGGTGGCGCGGTTCGGAGTGCTCGCGACGATGGCGGCTCAACTCTTCTTCTTCCTCGCCATCATGTATCCGACGACTACTGATTTTTCAGCGTGGTATGCGCCGACGATGGTGTTCGCGCTGGCGCTGGTGGTGGGCTTAGCCGTGTATGGCTTCTATATTTCACTCGGTGGCCAACCGCTGCTTGGCGATCGGCTGCTCAAAGACGAGTAGCAATCACGAGAATAGCCATGCGACGTAGCCGCTGAATTGATTGAGCAAAGTGCCGCCGTCTCGCATGAACCCGGTGACGATTGGGATCAAACGGTCGCCGAGCAGGAACGGCAGCAGCGCCACCGAGACCGAAGAGAAGATCAGCATGTTTGAAACAGCTTCCGACACATCGTTTTTCTTCATAGCGTTGTCCTCGGGGCGAGTATTTTGTGAGTTTTGGCGCGCCTCCCTCGAGTGCACCCTACTTCTCACGCAGCAAGCAACATGCCGTTAGAGGCCCTGAAAATGGGCT
>DASTOZ010000459.1:0-2957 GCA_035762365.1 Pyrinomonadaceae bacterium
GAGTACGTCGGGCAGCGGCAGATCAAGGAGAACCTGCGCGTCTACATGAAGGCCGCGCGACACCGTCGCGAAGCGCTCGATCACGTGCTCCTGACTGGACCACCGGGTCTCGGCAAAACCACGCTTGCCAACATCATCGCCAACGAGATGGGCGCGGAGCTCAAGTCCACAGCCGGTCCCGCGATCGAAAAGGCCGGCGACATCGCGGCACTGCTCACGAATCTCCAGGAAGGCGATGTTCTCTTCATCGACGAGATTCATCGCCTGCTCCCCGCGTTGGAAGAAAAGCTGTACCCGGCGATGGAAGACTATCAACTCGACCTGTTGATTGGTCAGGGCGCCGGCGCGCGTTCCATCAAACTCGATATACCGAAGTTCACGCTGATCGGCGCCACCACCCGAGCCGGTCTGATCACCGCCCCGTTGCGCGGACGTTTCGGCATCGTTTTTCATCTCGACTTCTACCCGCACGAAGATCTCGAAATCATCTGCAAACGCTCCGCTGAGATTCTCGGCGTCGAGATCGACGACGACGGCGCGCGCGAGATTGCGCGTCGCTCGCGTGGCACGCCGCGTATCGTCAACCGCCTCCTGCGCCGCGTTCGCGATTACGCGCAAGTCGATTACGACGGGCGGATCACGCAAGCGGTCGCCAGCGATGCGTTGAACCGGATGGAAGTGGACACGTACGGTCTCGACGAGATGGACCGTAAACTGCTGCTGACGATCATCGAGAAATTCGGCGGTGGGCCAGTCGGTCTCGGCACCATCTCTGCTTCCATTCACGAAGAGAAAGACTCGATCGAAGAGATCATCGAGCCGTACCTGATCCAGATCGGGTTTCTGGACCGGACACCGCGCGGGCGCCTCGCGACACCGCTGGCTTACGAACATTTCGGCATCAATACACCCGGCTCACAAAGACCCAGTCTGTTCGACCCACGCTAGCTGGCCAGGCATTAATCACCCATGAAAGGGTTCAATTTCTTTTCGCGGCATTCATTCGGCGTTCGCAATCGTTCGCCGTGGCGATCGATGCTGGGCCACGCGCTGCACCAGTTTCACGAAAACGATCTGTTCACGTCGGCTGCGGCGATGAGTTATTTCGGGTTGATGGCGCTGTTTCCGGCGTTGCTGTTGTTGCTGGCGATCAGCAACAAGCTCGCCGCCGGGAGTCAGATGTTGGCCCATGCAGTCGACGTGTATCCGGGTTCGGCGAAGTTTCTACGCGACACGATTGGCGCGTTTTCGGAGATCGGCGTCGGGGCGATCATCACGTGCGTCGTGCTCGTGCTGTGGGCCGGATCGTGGGTGTTTGCCGTCGTCGAGCGTGCGTTGAATCGCATCTGGAAGGCGTCGTCGCGAACGTTTCTCCATGGCCGCGCATTGACGGTCGGGATGGTGGGCGCGGTCGGGTTGCTGTTGTCGGCTTCGGTCGTGGTGACGTCAGCGTTGGTCGCGTTGCGCGAGGTCGCAAACAGGTTGTCGCCGCGACAGATCGAGCGATACACGCTTCTGACGTCGGTTGGCAGCGCGTTCTGGCAGGTGCTGTTTTTTATTGCGAGCTACATCGTGACTGTCGCGTTGTTCGTGCTGGTTTATCGTTTCATGCCGCGCGCGAACGTGATGTTACGAGACACGATGCCGGGTGCGTTACTCGGCGGGGTATTGTGGGAAGCAGCGAAGTACATCTTCGCGTGGAGCCTGGGTTACTTCCACTACGATCAGATCTACGGATCGGTCGGTGCTGTCGTCGCAGTACTGACGTGGAGTTACGTGTCGAGTTTGATCCTGCTGTTCGGCGCTCAGATGACGGCCGTTTTTCACTACGAGCATCCGACCTCTTGATCCCCCACGGAGACAACGCGAGACACGAGCAAGATCGAGTTTTCGCGAGGAAACAACGACGGTTTCTTTTTGCATGGCGCGGGAGGCCGGGTGAAAACGCGAGCGCAATGACTGACGCATCTTGAATGCTGATCTCCGAATTCGACTACGACCTTCCTGACGATCTGATCGCCCAGCAGCCTCTCGCGGAGCGCGACGCCTCGCGCATGCTCGTGCTCGAGCGCAAGAGCGCGACCTGGTCGGACTCAAACTTCCAACACTTTCCGGATCATCTGCAAGCGAACGACGTCGTCGTCGTAAACAACTCGCGCGTGATTCCGGCGAGGCTTAGCGGACGTCGCGCTGAGACTGGCGGCGCGGTCGAGGTGTTTCTCGTTCGCGAAGTGGAGCAGAAGATATGGGAGGCGCTGGTCCGTCCCGGTGGAAGACTGCGCGAAGGTTGCCGAATCGTGTTTGGCGATGGAAGACTGATCGGACAAATGCTGGACGCACGGGGACATGAGCTGCGTCGCGTCCGGTTCGAGTGTGAGGGTCGTTTTGAGGATGTTCTCGCGGAGCTTGGCTCAACGCCGCTGCCGCCCTACATCAAACGATCGACCGGCGATTCCGCTGCGGATCGCGAACGCTATCAAACAGTCTATTCAAAATCGCCTGGAGCGATCGCGGCGCCCACTGCCGGTCTGCACTTCACTGACGATGTGCTGGCGAGGGTGCGCGCCGTAGCGTCGGTTGCCGAAGTCACGCTTCACGTCGGGTACGGGACATTCGAACCCGTGCGCGTCGAAGACGTGGACCAGCATCAAGTCAGCAGCGAACGTTTCAGCATCTCCGAGGAGGCGGCCGCGACGATCAACCAGGCGCGAACCACCGGCGGACGTGTCATCGTCGTCGGCACCACCACCATGCGCGCGCTGGAATCCTCGGCAACGGCCGACGGACGCATCGCAGCAACGAGCGGCGAAGCGAGTCTCACGATCAAACCCGGTTACCGCTTTCGCATCGCCGATGCACTACTCACCAACTTTCATCTCCCGCGGTCTTCGCTGCTCGTGCTCGTCAGCGCCTTCGCCGGTCGCGAGCTCGTTCTGGCCGCCTACGGTCACGCCGTC
>DASTOZ010000460.1:0-6246 GCA_035762365.1 Pyrinomonadaceae bacterium
CGAGCGAACCGTCGTCCGAAGTGCAAAGTTCGCGTCCGGTTAATCCTGAAGAAGAGGAGTTGAAGCAGTTTGTGTCCGTGGTGCTTGCGAAGTCGGAAGATGTTTGGAACGACGTGTTTCGGCAGAATGGGCGACAGTATCGCGAGCCGACGTTAGTGTTGTTTACGGACCAGGTGCGATCTGCGTGCGGTCGTGCGGGCGCTGCGGTTGGTCCGTTTTATTGTCCCGGTGATGAGAAGGTCTACATCGATCTGTCTTTCTATGAAGAGTTGCGCCGGCGTTTCAATGCGCCGGGTGATTTTGCACAGGCGTATGTGATCGCGCATGAGGTGGGCCATCACGTGCAAAATCTGCTGGGCATTTCCGATCGCGTGGACGCAGCGCGGCAGAGGATGAGTGAGGTTGAAGCGAATCAGTTGTCGGTGCGGTTGGAGTTGCAGGCGGATTTCTTTGCGGGTGTGTTTGCGCGGCATGTGAAAGATCAGGGCGTGCTCGAGCCCGGTGATATCGAAGAGGCGCTGAACGCAGCCAGCGCAATCGGCGACGACAAGATCCAGCGACAGCAGTCAGGATACGTCGTCCCCGACTCCTTCACCCACGGCTCCTCCGAACAGCGCCTGCGCTGGTTCAAACGCGGCTACGACACAGGCGACATCCGCCAGGGCGACACCTTCAGCGCCCGTCAGTTGTGATCCGCGTGACGCGGTTGTGAATCTTGCCCTAAGGTCGTGAATCCCACCCACGTGAGTGGGTGGATATTTCATTGGCAACCTACAAAACCAACCTCCTAACTCTACCGATTTGCAGAAGCTTTCTACTGGCACGCGTAGGTTGGAGGTGAACAATCCATCCACTGACGTGAGTGGGATTCACGAGTTCTGAACGTGGCGAATACCGTCATCGTCCATTCTTCGAGACGGAGCGGAAGCTGACAACAACGAAACAATTTGGAGTGCGGAACAGTATAGTCCCGCATGACTTCCACCGAGATCGGGGAGCATCCCCAGAAGCTGCTCAGAGTGTGGCCGGGCGTCGTCGCCGTCGTGCTGCAATGGATATTCCGGTTCGGCGTCAAAGAACTCTTCCCGGGAATACAGGGCTTCGGCTACGCCGTCATTGGCTCGCTAATCTTCTTCCTTGTCATCATCGCATGGTGGGCCTTCTTCAGCCGCGCACGCTGGCGGGAACGCCTCGGCGCGCTCGCACTGATCGCAGCGGCAATACCGGCGACGTGGTTTCTCAAACACGAATCGATGTGGCTCCAGTGGTTGTTTGCTTACGCCGTTCCGGTGTTGAGCCTGGCTTTCGTGACGTGGGCCGTCGCAACGCGTCGACTACCCGACAGAGTCCGTCACGCGACCATGATCGGAACTATCGTGGTCGCCTGCGGCGCCTGGTTGCTACTCAGACAAAACGGCATCAACGGCGATCACAACGCCACCTTCGGCTGGCGCTGGTCGCCAAGTGCTGAAGAGCGATTGCTCGCGCAGGAACCGACTCAACCAACTGCACCAACAACTACCGCTCCCGCGGCCGCCGCAACACCAACTCCAACCGCCGCTCAACCGTCACCATCACCTGCAACCGCCGCGGCAAAAACAACAGTTCCCCTCGCCGAAGCCCGCGTCGACTGGCCCGGCTTCCGCGGACCAAAACGCGACGGCGTAGTTCGCGGAGTAAAGATCAGCACTGACTGGTCCACCTCGCCACCGGTACAAATGTGGAAGCGCCCGGTTGGCCCAGGCTGGTCGTCATTCGCCGTCAGCGGCGATCTCGTTTACACGCAGGAGCAACGAGGCGACAACGAAGTGGTCGCGTGCTACCGCGAGTCAACGGGCGAACCCGTGTGGACGCACACCGACAAAGCACGCTTCTTCGAATCAAACGCCGGCGCCGGTCCACGCGGAACTCCAACACTCAGCAATGGACGCGTCTACACTTTCGGCGCCACCGGCATTCTGAACGCGCTCGACGCGCGCAACGGCGCCGTCATTTGGTCGCGTAACGTCGCAACGGAAACGAACACGAAGGTCCCATTCTGGGGTTTCTCGAGTTCGCCGCTCGTGATCGGCGACATCGTGATCGTCGCCGCGACGGGACAACTCGTCGCTTACGAAAACGCCAACGGCAATCAACGCTGGGTTGGACCAAAAAACGGGGGCAGCTACAGCTCGCCACATCTCGTGACGATCAACGGCGTCGCGCAAGTGCTACTCACAAGCGACGGACGTTTGACGAGCGTCTCGCCTGCCGACGGTAAACAGTTGTGGCAACACGAGTGGTCCGCAAACAGCATCGTGCAACCGGCATTGACCGCCGACGGCAACGTCGTGGTCACGAGTCAGGAAGCAGGCATTCGACGTCTCTCGCTTACGAATAACGCCGGTGCATGGTCCGTTGCAGAACGCTGGACGTCGAATGGTTTGAAGCCCTACTTCAACGACTTCGTCGTTCACAAAGGTCACGCATTCGGATTCGACGGACGCATTCTCTCGTGCGTCGATCTGAGCAACGGCGAGCGCAAGTGGAAAGGCGGCCGCTACGGCAATGGACAGCTCGTACTCCTGCCCGATCAGGATCTCTTACTCGTGTTATCCGAAGAAGGCGAGTTAGCTCTTGTGCAGGCGAGGAGCGATCAGTTTGCGGAGCTTGCAAAGGTCCCTGCGATACAAGGAAAGACGTGGAACCACCCCGTGCTCGTAGGCGATGTGCTGCTCGTGCGCAACGCTGAAGAGATGGCCGCGTTCAGATTGCCGCTCGCGCCGGGTGCGAACACCGCGGGTCGTTAACAACGCGCGCCGTTCGACACACTAAAGTTAATTGACATTCCTCCGCCGCGAGGTGTATACCGTTCCGCGCTATCTCACGTCCAGCTTAACTTCCGCTCGCCTCCCACAATGAGAGCGAGTCGGCGCAGTCAAGGAGGTTTGATCCCGTGAAAAGAAGATTTAGCTACCGCACCATTGTATGGGCGGCGTTTGCGGCCGTTGCTCTGTTGAGTCTCACTGCCGGCGCCGGCGCTGTTCAAGGTGACAAGAAATTCCGCATGTACGACGATTGCGAGCCCATCAGTTTCAACGCAGTGCTGGGCGACGGCGCGTGCATCGGAAACGGTAAAACAACTTTCGATGAATTCATCGCAGAACTCGAGGCCACTCAGGATGCACACAAGTGGCGTAATCAACCCAGCCAGTCGCACCTCAACGTTGGACGGCCGACCGAGATTGAGAATCGCGGCGGCGAAGTCCACACGTTTACCAAGGTCGCAGAATTCGGCGGCGGTTTCGTTAACGAACTCAATGGCATTTCGGGCAATCCCGTACCAGCGCCCGAATGCCTGAACTTCGCGGGCATCGTTTTCATTCCACCAGGCGCAACCGAACAAGGCCCGACGGCGGGAAGCTCGGATATGCCCGTCGGCATCAACCGCTTTCAATGCTGCATTCATCCGTGGATGCGCACGGTCGTAGAGGTCGACACGCCCGGTGGTGGCGCCCCGGCAAGCCCAACGAACGGAAGCTCGTCACAGCACGCTCATCACTGATCGCCTGAGTCAAAACAAACGAACGCGGTGAGTCGATTCGGAACTTCCGAAACATCTCACCGCGTTTCTCTTTTTTCACCGGGCTTATTAAGTCAACAGCCAATGCTTTGTGTTAGTCCAACCGAGAAATCTGCGCGCATCGCTTTCCTTCACCGATGCGCCATCGAGCGAACCTCCTTCAGCGACGAGCGACAAACCGTTTAGTGCGGGACGAAAACGATCTCGAAATTCGTCTGTTTGCTGTTCAAGCTGTTCGTCAGCCCACGCGACAAAATCTTTGACTTCCGCCGGCGGCAGCAGCGATAGATAGAAGATCATCTGTCGCCACGCATAAGCAGTGTTCTTCATCATCACCAGCCGTCCGTGCCAGACATCGATCTTCATCTGCTGGCGACGATAGATCCACGTCAAGCACTGTCGCGCCATGGCGCCAAGCTGAGGTCGCAACGCATCGGCGACACTCGGAAGTGAAAACAGCGTAGCGAGATTCTGCGTTGTGATGATCTGCTGCTGCTCGATGATCATACCGTTCGCCACCGGGTCCCACTGCCCGAGTTGAACTCCAGCGCGGCCGGCGCACAGTTGCGCGAACGGTTGCGGCTTACTCGTGCGTTGCTTCAGACCCAACCATACCCACAAACTCCCGTCGACCACCGTCGTATTCGACGCCCGCTTGAATTCGATCTTGCGGACTTCGTTGTAATCTACTCCGTAATAACGAGCGTAAAGCGAGCCTGTCAGCAGCTCCGCCGCTATCTTCGCCGCCTGGTGAAACGGCAACGAGAACTCGCCCATAAAGATGTCGGCGGCGAGCTCGTTCACCAACGGAATCTCGTTCTCGGCCGTCTTGGCGAGCGCCTGCAACTCGCCGATGAGCTTGCTTGGAACTATCGCCTGCGGAAAGGACGTGATCGTGAGCAGTGCGATCTCCTCGAGCGTCTGTTGGGCCAACTCACGCCCAGGAAGGTCCTCACTGCGAAAGCGATCGATCGCCGACACCCACGGCAGATCCTCGATCCGCACCTGCGATTCGAGATTCAGCAAAAGTAACGATCGCCGCCTGCGGAAGGCTCGATAGATTGCGGCATAAAGCCGTCGCAATGACGGATCGCTGATCCCCGCTGCGCGAATTCCGGAAGTGATCTGCGGCAACAGTCGCGCCAGCGATTCTCCCGACGTGATGATGTCGCGCTCGATTAGCGACTCGATCGTCTCGCTCAGGCAGCGTTCGACTTTTCGCTGGATCGACTCCGGCACCGCGGTGTTTTCCGGAATCCCGAAACTTGCCGCTTCCTCTTGATTAACCGGCTGCTGAACGCGGCTGATGTCGTCGATGCCTTCGTCTTCGCGATGCTGCCTGAGTCGCGGCAAGACGACCCTGACGATGTCGAGATGTGTTGGACCACTGACGTACGACGCCTGGCGACGTGGTGCTTCGATGCACTCGGGAGTGCCGGGCGCGCGGCGTTTCGCAACGTAGCAAAGAAGTATGTGGCGGATGCGGCCAACCTCGCGGCCGGTGAGCGACTCCGGCTCAGTCGCGCAGCGGCGAAGAAAGTCTCGTAACTGCGCGAAGTGTCCGGTCGGGCGTTCCGATTTTCCGCAAAGCAAGTTCGTCTGCCGCAAACGACCGTATTCCTCGCTCAGCGAAAGCGCTCGATTCGCCCAACCGTCTGGATACACGCGGCATGGCCAACTGTCGACGACAGTCTCCAGAAACAGCGCGACGAGGCGATCGTAGTACGGCGCCCAAATCTCGCTCGCTTCCTTTTGCGCGAGGACGCGCCTGTTCGGCGGGATTCGTGAAAGGTCGGCAATCGTCTCGCCGACACTCTGGCGATGCACACGCGAGCCAACGCTTCGTGGGTGGTCCAACGGTATCGGATAGAAACGCAGCTTCGAGAAGAATGTCGACAGTTCGTCGAGAAGCGCTCGCGCCTGGTCGAGATAACCATTCTCGACGAGCCAGGCCACGACCAGAAACGCGCCCTCTTCCGGCACACCGACGTCGTAACAACCGGTGCGGAGTTTTTGCTGAAGATCGTCGAGACCGGCGTCAGTCAGAAAGTATGCGTTGAGAACTCCGCGCTCGTCGCCATCGAGTTTCGGAAAGCCTTCGAGCAGCTTTGTCTCGTGTTGCTGGAGTGGACCAGCCGCCAGCAATTCACCGGTCGCAAATCCGCCAGTGACGACCTCGAGAGTGGCCCACGCAGGGACGTCGGCAACTGGGGTGCGCGAACCAAAAGCGACCGACCCGTCGAGGATGTTGCGCAGCACCGTCTCCCATTTGGCGACACGTTGCTCCGCCCGCTCGCGAGTTGCTGGATCGGGGTGGTCCTCGGCCGTCCGCAACGCCTTCGCGATCTGAAAAGCGGCGTAGTGCGGATTAACTCCGGGCGATGTCGTTTGACTGTTTGAACCGTTCTCGCGTTCTTTCATACGAATGAAGACTGGGTCCGGAGGCTGGATTCGAACCAGCGCCCTCTCGGAGAAGAGCCGAGCACTCTGCCGCTGAGCTACTCCGGAATAATTCGTACGACTTCTTAAATCAGATCCATCAAACCGCGCAACAAAATTTTCACAATCCCTCCTATTGACAGCCGATAGGTCGCGGGCGTAGACTCCCCGACCTATCGCCTGACTAGAGGAAGCCAATGACCAAGCAAGCGGCCGACCTGTTCAAACAGGGAACGCTCGAACTC
>DASTOZ010000461.1:0-6119 GCA_035762365.1 Pyrinomonadaceae bacterium
CGCTAGTTCTGCTTCCTGGTCCGGCGTTAAGTGACCGACGATAACTTCGCCCTCGGGGGCGACTTTCACCTGCAAGTCGATCGTTACCTCGCGGTGGAGTCTGACGGGAACGGCGTATTCACCCAAACGCTTCAAAGGTTCGCGCAGGTGAATGCGATGACGATCGATCTCGTACCCGCGTTCCCTCAACGCCTCCGCGACGTCCATCGACGTGACCGAACCGTACAACGCACCCTGCTCGCCCGCTTTGCGCTTGAACTCGAGCACCAGCGATCCCATTTGCTGCGACTGCGCCTCGGCCGTCGCACGCTCCTTCGCTTCCTTCTTCAACAGCGCCGCGCGCTCCTGCTCGATGCCTTTGACATTTCCCGCAGTCGCCTCGACCGCCAGGTTGCGCGGCAGCAGATAGTTGCGCGCATAACCCGCCCTGACTCTGACGATCTCGCCACGCGCGCCCAGGTCGTCAACATCCTCGCGCAAGAGTACCTTCGTGTGTGCCATTTCTTTCGTCTCCCTTAGTCGTGTACGACCTTAGTCGGTTGTGTACGGAAGGAGCGCGATGTTGCGGGCGCGTTTGATCGCCTCGGCCAGCATGCGCTGATGCGTCGCACAATTACCGGAGATTCGTCTCGGCAAAATCTTGCCGCGCTCGGGAAGGTAGTTCTGCAACAGCCTCACGTCTTTAAAGTCGATCAGATCTACTTTGTCGATGCAAAAGCGACAAACGCGTCGCCGGTGCATGCGCCGGCCGCCACCGCGTCCGCCCATTGGGCGTCGATCGCCATCGTCGTCGCTATCGTAACCGCCGCCACGAGGACGGTCTTCATAATTGGTTGACATAATCTTCCTCTTAACTGTGGATCAAAACTATTCGCCGCTCGCTTCGGCAAACTCCATCGACGAGCCACGCCGTGCGGGGCCTCTGTCCTGGCTCCCCTGTCCACGGTGCTCCGGACGTTTCGCGGCTTTGCGGGCGCGACGGTCTTTCAACTTTTCAGCGCGGCGGCGATCTTCGTCGACGCGCACCGTCAGGTAACGCAGGATGCGATCGTTGACGCGCATGCGTCGTTCGAGCTCGGCGATCTCGCGGCCCGAGCCCTCGATCTCCAACAGCACAAACGTGCCGTCTTTGTGGTGGTTGATCTCGTACGCGAGCTGGCGTTTGCCCATCGGCTCGGCCTTAGTCACCACTCCACCCTGATCGGTGACGATCTGCGAGAAACCCTCGGTGAGTTTCGACACTTCCTCGTCCGCGGTCGGGTCAACAATGAAGACCACTTCGTATTGTCTCTTCGTTTGCATCAATTCTCCCATCATTACCAATTGGCGATTGCCGATTGCCGATTATTCACTCTTTGCAGCTACCTTCAGGAACCTGAGCCGTCAGCGATTCGTCAGTTCCACACACCAATCGGCAATTGGCATTGCACAATCGGCAATCAGTTAAACTCCATCATCGCTTTCAAAGCGCCGTCGCGGATGATCGTCCGCACTGCCTGGACACTCCGCACAATTGTCTCTTCAACTACCGTTCGTTCGGTTCCGGAAAACTGATCGAGCACGAACCGTTTCGCATCGGAGATCGGATGATCGGGTTGAATTCCGATCCGTAACCTGATGAATTCGTCAGTGCCAACCTCCGCAATGATCGACTTCAACCCGTTGTGACCACCAGCCGAGCCGCGTTCGCGTATTCGAATCTTTCCCAGCGGCAAAGCGAGATCGTCGGAAATTACCACCAACTGCTTCGTCGCATCGAGTTCACTTTTCGCCAGCAGGCAAGAAACCGCGTGTCCACTCAGGTTCATGAACGTTTGCGGCTTGACGAGCTTTGTCGTTTTACCTTCAACCTGGCCTTGTCCCACTAACGACTGGCACTCGCGACGTTTCACGGCGATCCCTTCGTCGGCGGCCAACTTGTCAATCAACATGAAACCCAGGTTATGACGCGTCGCTGCGTACTCTTTACCGGGATTACCAAGACCAACTATGAGCATTGCCGATTGTCAATTCCCAATTGCCAATTGCCAGTAACCGGCTTCAAACGCAAAATCGGCACTCGGCAATCGCCAATCGACAGTGGTTTTACTCGCTCTCTTCCGCGCCTTCCTCATCCTTCTTGCCCTTGCCGATCAACTCTGGTTCGGTAGGCTCTTCACCCTCGGCTGCGGGCGCCGGCGCGGCCTCTTCCTTCACGATGCCGACAGTCGCAATCACGAGTTCCGCATCAGTCAGGATCTCGATGCCTTCGGCAACCTGGATGTCGGAAACGTGAAGCGTGTCATGCACGTCGAGATTGGAAACGTCGATGTCGATGGCATCGGGAATCTCACGCGGCTGGCAGCGAACATCAATTTCGCGGATGACTTGTTCGAGCACGCCCTGCTTTTCCTTAACGCCAACCGGTTCGCCAATCAGGTGCAGCGGAACCGTGACTTCGATCTTCTGGCCCTTCACGAGACGCGTGAGATCGGCGTGAATCAATCGACCCTTCACCGGATCGATCTGCCGGTCGTGAAACATCACTTCACTCTCACCGACGCCGTCGACTTCAATTGTGAAGATCGTATTCCGCCCGGATTCTGAACGAAGAATCGCAGCCAAATCACGCGCCGGCGCAACGGCAGCAACCGTCTCGCCGCCTCCGCCATAAACCGTAACGGGAACCATTCCCTCGCGCCGCGCGCGTCGCGCATCATTCTTGCCGCGACCCTCGCGCTGTTTTGCCTGGACCCTGAACTCTTTTTTCTCCGCCATGATTTCTCCCCTTTGGCATTGCCAATTTCTGATTGCCAATTGCCAATTCTCAAACGACCTATACACACTTTCAGCGACGGAGAAATTGCTCATCCTGTGCCAATCGGCAATTGGCAATCGGAAAGTGGCAATGTGCCCCGTCGCTGATGGTCTTCTTTAAGCCATCAGTGTTTGCCCTTCGCTAAACGAAGAGCGAAGAAACCGAAGTCTCCTCGTGGATCGACTTGATCGCTTTCGCCAGAAGCGGCGCGATACTTAGTACCTTTATTTTGTCTAACGCGCTGGCGTCGTCGCGCAGCGGAATCGTGTTGGTAACGATTATCTTTTCAATGTCCGAATTGGCCAACAACTCGACGGCCCGGCCGGACAAAACCGGATGCGTGAAGCACGCATGAACTCTTTCCGCGCCTGCGTCCTTCAATGCGCGGGCGACTTTTGTCAACGAACCACCAGTGTCGCACATGTCGTCGACAATCAAACAATTTCGACCGCGAACATCGCCGACGACGTTCATCACCTCTGCCACGTTCGCTTTCTCGCGACGCTTGTCGCACAACGCGAGTTCGGCATCGAGCCGTTTTGCGTAAGCACGGGCACGCTCGGCGCCACCGGTATCGGGAGCAACAACGGTCAGGTTCGGCATTACATGTTCCTGGCAGTAGTTGATGAAGACCGGCGCGGCGTAAAGGTGGTCCACCGGAATATCAAAGAACCCTTGAATCTGTGCGGCGTGCAGGTCGATCGTCAACAGTCGATCGGCGCCGCCCACGGTGATCAGGTTCGCGACGAGCTTCGCCGAGATGGGAACGCGCGGCCGATCTTTCTTATCAGACCTGCCGTAACCGTAGTACGGAATCACGGCCGTGATGCGCGATGCTGACGATCGACGAAACGCGTCGAGCATGATCAGCAGTTCCATCAGGTGCGCATCGGTGGGCGGGCAAGTAGGCTGAACGAGAAAGACATCGCCGCCGCGAACGTTCTCGTCAATCTGAAAGTTGAACTCACCATCAGAGAAACGTTCGGCGTAAGCCTTGCCCATGTCACAACTCAGTTGGCGACAAATCTCTTCCGCCAACTTAGGATTTGCATTTCCGGAAAAGATCTTGATGCCGCCGGTTGTGCTCATAGCTTGTCGCAGTGTGCTCGGCATGACCGATCACAAGAATTGGCTGGGGCGGGTGGATTCGAACCAACGAATGCCGGTTCCAAAGACCGGTGCCTTACCACTTGGCTACGCCCCAGTATCTGATTGCCGGTTTTTAAGAGAGCGTAAAAGCGGGAACCCTGAGGGACCCATTGCTTGAAGATACTCGGCCCGTGAAACCGTCCGGCAGGAATAGATCCGCCATCCCGCTTCGCGTCCGAGTTGACCTAAAGCCCGATCGCGCGCTGCTTCGTCGTCAAAGATACCAAACACGCTCGAGCCGCTTCCAGCTAACAAAGCGCCCCGCGCACCTGCATCAAGCAACGCCTGTTTAGCGCGCCTGATTTCAGGTTCTATCTCAAAGATCACTAGTTCAAAGTCGTTGTGCAGAGACCATTGACCGCTATCAGCGGAAAATGGCCTCGCAAAGGAACTTGAAAGAATAGAGGCCGATTTGGAAGTTGTCAAGGAACCACGATTGAGGGCTGCGTAGGCAGTTGCGGTCGAAACCGTGGCGTTCGGAGTGATGACAATCAACGCCTTTTGCTCGACGTCAGTAACAGAACACAGCTCTGTTCCCGTGCCTGCTGCTTCTGCGCAACCGCCCAGTAAAAAGAATGGCACGTCAGCTCCGAGCGTGCCTGCAAACCGCAATAAATCCGTGTTTTCGAGTTGGAGTTCCCAAAGATGATTAAGGGCCAACAGCGTCACGGCAGCGTTTGAAGATCCTCCGCCCAGACCACCTTTTGCCGGGATCCTCTTTGTCAGCGTGATGTTCACGCCCGCGTTTTTTTGCAGCGCCTTCGCAGCTTTGACGATGAGGTTCGAGTCGTCAACCGGAAGCTCCGGATCATCGCACGTTAACGAGATCTCACTGTCGTCGCGCAGCTCGAACGTGAGCTCGTCGCACAGAGAAATGCTTTGCAGGATGGTGGCGACCTCGTGATATCCGTCAGGTCGCTTACCAAAGATCCGCAGCATCCAGTTGATCTTTGCGAACGAAGGAAGCTTCAGCAATTAACGCGTTATGAATGTTTGTGTCAGGAACACCGATCCGTCAGCCGCAACAAACGAACCAATCGCCATCGAACGAAACTCCGGAGACAAGATATTCGCGCGGTGCTTCGGAGACAACATCCATCTCTCGACCGCAAATGCGCCCGGATCTTCGTAGCCCTGATTATAGGCGATGTTCTCCGCGAGGACACGAAACTGCACGATCCCAACCGACTGGGCCCGGTCGCGCAGCCGTTTGCCGTCCGGCGTAGTGTGTGCGAAGAAACCGTCGCGCGACATTTTTGCGGAATGGTCGCGGGCCATGCGGCAGACGTCGGCGTCCCAGGTGAACGGCGCAAGGCCGTTTTGGACGCGGATCAGGTTCGTCTGGTCGAAAGCACGGCGCTCGATTGAGTTAGCTTCGTCGAGGCTTGGAGAAGTGGAGAGTTTTACGGGCGGACTGATGCGTTTCGGCGCCGTGTTAACCGGACCGGCGCTGACGAGGCGGGCGACAGGCCTTGATTCCTGTTGGGCGTTTTGAGCGAGCGCGGTGTGAGCCCCAATGTGAGAAAAGCCACAAATGATGATGGCGAGTGGGAGTAATAGGTGTTGGCTTCGGCCGTTCATGCGAGCAATCGGGCACTTTTTCACCAGTGCGCCATTGCAGGCTAACAAACATGGCCAACGTAGATCAACAAGTATTTACAGTCCGAGTTCGGGTGCTGTGGGAGGGTCGGGTGGGACTGGTGGTTCGTCCGGATTGGTGGTGTAGCGTTCGACGGTCCGGGTCCAGGACCGCTTCGAAGGATACGAATAAAGCAGCACGATCAGGGCGATCGCGCTCGACCGGTAGGTGTAGAACTCCTGGCCGGTCATTAACGTTGCGACAAAGCCGACGATCGCGATTCCGGCTGCCAGCACTGCAAGCTGAAGCGTCGTTTTTTCGAGGCTTCGTATCAGGCCGGACGGCCCTGCGACACCAGCGATGTCCTGGAGTCTCGTCGGGTTGAACTTGGTCCGTCGCCAGGCGACCGCTCCCAGACCCAGCATCAGGACGAGAATCAGAAACGCCCAGTCGATCTGTCTGCTTTCGAGTTCGCTGAAATACGGCTGACCGAGGTAGGCGACGACGGAGAGGAGGATGGTGGCGACGATCAGTCCGAGAACAGTCGTCGCCGCAGCTTTATGCCTGCGCCATAATTCGGCTTGAACTTCTTGG
>DASTOZ010000462.1:0-3288 GCA_035762365.1 Pyrinomonadaceae bacterium
GAACCTAAGAACAATCAAACAGGCAACATGATCTTCACCGTGACGCTGAGTGCGCCGGCACCTGCCGGTGGCTCGTCGGTGAACTACACCACGCAAGACGAAGCACCCGCTCTCAACCACGCGACGGCGGGTCAGGACTACACCGCTGCGTCGGGAACTGTGAACTTCGCCGCCGGCGAACAGTTCAAGACGGTTGAGGTGACTATCCTCGGCGACAACAAGAACAACGAAGCTAACGAGACGTTCCTCGTCGTGCTGTCCAGCCCGGTGAACTTAACCATCCAGGATGGTACGGCCACTGGCACGATCCTGATCACGAACACAGCGGGCGCGATCCTGATCGGCGAGTTGCGCACGAGTGGACCAGGCGGTTCAGGCGACGACTTTGTTGAGATTTACAACAACAGCGACTCGCCACACACCGTTACGGCTACGGACGGCTCGTCTGGTTACGGCTTGTTCAAGATGGGTGCCACTTGCGGCGCAACGCCGGTTCTCGTCGGATTCATTCCGAACGGCACGGTCATTCCAGGTCGCGGACACTACCTGTTCGCCGGCCCGGCTTACAGTCTCGGCGCTTATGGCGCCGCGGATCAGACCGTCGCCGACATCGAGAGCGACAGGAACGTCGGTATCTTCAGTACCTCGAACCTGGCCGCTATCTCGACCGCGAACCGTTTCGATGCGGTCGGCTTCGGCGCTAACACTGGAGGCACCTGCGATCTGCTGCGTGAAGGCGCGACCTTAACGCCGCTGGTTGGCAGCGTCCTCGATTACAGCTACTTCCGCGATGAATGCGGCAAGGGAGGAAATCCCTCGACGTTCGGTCCGTGTCCGACAAACGGTGCTACCAAGGATAGCAACGACAACGCCAGCGACCTGGTGTTCGTTGAAACCACTGGTGCCGTAACGGTCGCCGGACGGCGTCTGGGAGCTCCGGGACCGCAGGGCCTCGGAAGTCCGCGATTCAACAGCGACATCTTCACGTTGTTGCTCGACAACACGAAGGGGTCGACTGGCTCGCCGAACCGAGTGCGCGATAACACGGTGTCGGTGCCGAACGGCGCGGCGGGAACTCTGTCGATCAGACGCCGGTTCGTGAATACGACTAGCGCGCCTGTCACGAAGTTGCGGTTCCGCATCGTGGACATCAGCGCTCTGGGTACTGGAGCTATCGCGGATCTTCGAGCCATCGACTCGACTGCGATAACCGTTACCGGCATCCAGGATTCAGCAACCTGTCTGGCGTCGACCGGATCGCCCACAACGCCATGCACGGTCACTGTCCAGGGAACCACGCTGGAGCAACCGCCTAATCAGCCGATGGGTGGCGCACTCAACAGCAGTTGGAACGCTGGAACGATCACTCTGGGTTCGCCGTTGGCGCCGGGAGCGAGCGTGAACATCCAACTCGTACTTGGCGTCCAGAGCTCTGGTTCGTTCAAGTTCTTCTTCAACATAGAGGCGCTGCCGTAAGTCTTCGACAGCACTCCTTAGACCAAACGAGGTCACCAGGGTTCGCTCTGGTGACCTCGTTGCTTGTGTGCTCCGCTAGAAGTCCGTGCGGGGTCCAAAGCGGGAGTTCGATAGGTGTTGTAACTAATGTGTGATTCGAGAGAGGTCCGTATGAGGTCCAAGCGGGAGTTTCGATAGTTTTTTACTTAATTAAACCTGAGCGCCAACCCATTCCTCGCCGTCTTCGTAAACTTCCTTTTTCCAGATCGGAACGGTGCGTTTCAGCTCTTTGATGAGCCACTCGCATGCTTCAAACGCGGCGCGTCGATGAGGGGCGCTGACGGCGATGACCACGCTCGTTTCGCCAATCTCCAACCGGCCGGTGCGATGAACGATCCCGACATGGGCGATCGCGAAACGCTTGTGCGCCTCGCGACCAAGTCGCTGCATCTCGGTCAACGCCATCGAATCATAAGCCTCATAAACCAGGTACAGCGTCTTTCGACCGTCGGTCCATTCGCGCGCATATCCGTCCAAAGTCACAGTCGCGCCACACTCGCGCGGCACGACACGTCGCGCCACCTGGCCCACGTCGATCGCTTCAGTGGTCAACTCAAAGAAGTCGAGCGGACAGACGTAGTCGCAGACTGTCGAATCAGAAGCCCCGCCGCTAACGGGCGGAAACACGGCGAGCTCGTCGTTTTCTTTCAGTTGCGTATCCGGTGGGGCGTATTCCAGATTGACGGCGAACAGCAACGAACGTCCAAAGCGTTCGAGTTGCGCGAACCGGTCGATGAGATGACGAAACGCACTGGCGACAGTCGCCGGTGCATCAAGCGAGATCTCGAGCGGGTTCTTATCGACGACGTCGCGCGCGGCGCCGAAAAACAGCACGCGGATACTGACGCGCTCGCTCATTCGAGATCGATCTTTCTGCCGCTGTGACCGTTGCCCTTGGCGAGTTCGTGCATCCGCGCTCGCTCTTCGTAACCTTTGACGGCGAGCGACAACATGCCGCGCAATCGTTCGAGCCGTGTCGACGTCGACGTCAGCTCCAACAGTTCCTGTTTCACCTCGGCATCGATCTCCATTGCAGCCGCCACGAGAAACGAAAGACGCTGCGGCTCAGTGTTCGAGATGTCAGGCAGACTGCTGCGTTCGTCGTTCAGCGTGCGCACAGCCTGCGCGATGCGCGTAAACGTGTCCGCGACTTCTCGCGCCGATTGGACCAGCGACGCCTCGTCCTCTTCGTCGTCTTCAAAATAACTCACGCGAGCGACGAGATATGGATCGCCGCGTTCGATGTACGACTCGATGCGGTAGCGAATCACGCCGAGAGTCAGAACGTTCGAACGCCCATCGGGAAACGTTTGTGTCTCCGTTACCTCGGCGACGCATCCCACATGACCCGCCGGCGGCGCCTCGAGTTCGGTAGCGCTCGGATCGAAATAGGCGACGCAGAAGAGATCGTTGGCAGGATGGATGTCTTTGAGCATCTGCCGGTAACGCGGCTCGAAGATGTGCAGCGGCAGAGGCACACCGGGAAACAAAACCACCGGTAACGGGAAGACGGGGAGTTCAGTTATTCCACGGACCTTGTCGCTGGCTTCGCTCACTTGGTCGGATTGTACATCAGTGCCGCACTGCTTAGTACTTTGTGCTTCTTGTGGGCCGCCTCTGTGCGTTTTTTGTGGGTAAAAAATAGCCCCGGAAATCGTAGTGGGATACGATCGCCGGGGCCTCGAGCACACCTTTCGATGAAGAGGGAATTCATCTTGGGTGTTTTACGGACGCGTTTTGGTGGGAGGCGTCCGAATTTCAAAGAATCTGCGC
>DASTOZ010000463.1:0-4852 GCA_035762365.1 Pyrinomonadaceae bacterium
CATGCCTTCGACGATCTCGAGCTCGGTTTGCAACGTTCGAGACTCCTCGACTGTAACGACGCCGTCTTTGCCGACCCGTTCCATCGCTTCAGAGATGAGTTTGCCGATGTGACGATCGTTGTTCGCGGAAACGGTTGCGACGTTCTCCAACTCTTCCTTGCTCTTCACCTTTTTCGACATGCGTTCCAGCTCGGCGACAACCTGTTCGGTCGCCAACTGAATACCGCGCTGCAACGACATCGGATTTGCGCCCGCGGTGACGTTCTTCACGCCCTCGCGGAAGATCGCCTGCGCGAGAACTGTCGCCGTCGTCGTTCCGTCGCCGGCCTTGTCGTTAGTTTTCACGGCGACTTCGCGCACCATCTGTGCGCCCATGTTTTGATACTTGTCGCGAAGTTCAATCTCTTTGGCGACCGTGACGCCGTCTTTAGTGACCACGGGAGAACCAAATCTCTTCCCGAGCACGACGTTGCGTCCCCTCGGTCCAAGCGTTACACGCACCGCATTCGCGAGCGTATCGACGCCTTCAAGCATCGCTTTGCGCGCTTCTTCTCTGAACTTCAACTCTTTAGCCGGCACTCTATTTTTCTCCTTCAGTTGTTCTTAGTGTAGGTTCGCTCTGTGTGCGTGATCGCGGGCGCGCCCGACTGTCACACGAGCCGGACGGAGCAGTCTGTCACCCATCCGGAAGCCGCGACTATATTCACTTATCACTCTGCCGTCCATCTCAGCATCTGCGTCGGCAGTGTCGACTGCTTCGTGCAACTCCGGATCGAACGTTTCGCCAAGTGCAGCGATCGGCTCGACGCCGGCATTCGTCAACGCGTTCTCTACGCTCGCCGCGATGCGGCGAATGCCTTCGAGCATTGCGTCCTGCGGCGCGTTCTTTGAAACCGCATCGATCGCGCGTTGCAGATCGTCGAGGACCGGAAGGAAGTCAGCTATGAACTTCGCCTTCTCGTTTGCGGCGCGCTCGTCGGCGGAACGGTTCAAACGCTGTCGTGTCTCGTCAGTTTCGCGCTGTAGTTGCTGGCGCAACTGATCGAAGCGCTGCTGCACGTCCTGCACCTGCTTCTCGGCTGCTTGAGTACGCGCTTCGAGCTCCTCGACGTACTTCGGTTTGAGGCTCGGAGTCTCAGCTTGCTCGTTCACCTGTTCCGCGGCGTCTGTTTCTTGCGGATCCAGATAGATCCGTCGTCGGTCTGTTACTCGCAATTCGTCCTGCCCCTCGTTCATGTCTTTGTTCCGCATGATTTCCTTTTAAATGTATCTCTCGCGACCGAGAGGTCAATGGTAAAGAGAATTTCAAAAATTTTCTTTACATGTGACTCTCGCGTGCGAAACGCCAGTCTCTAGCAGACTACGAAACCTTGATCGTGATCTTCTGCGCCTTCTGCTCCTGCCGTTTCGGCAAACGGATGTGCAACACACCGTCTTTGTAATCGGCGCCGATGCCGGCCTGGTCCACCGAACCGGGAATGCTAAACGTGCGCAGAAACTTTCCACGCGGCCTTTCGCTCCGGTGCTTCGACTCCTCAACGATCCGCGTCCCTTTGACGATCAGCCGGTTGTCGTCGACGTCGATCTCGACAGCATCGCGACTAATACCCGGCAAGTCGATCGCGATCGCATATCCGGCAGCGGTTTCGTAGATATCTGCCGCAGGCGTCCAAGCGGCCCGTTCAAACTCGTCGCCAGCATCAGTATTCGCACGACGCTGCGTCGCGTCTTCAAACAGCCGGTTCATTCTGTCTTGAAGGACCACCAGGTCCTGCAACGGGTTCCACTGTTGTGCCATCGTTCACTCTCCAACATTTAGTCATGCTTTGCGGTCGCAAAGGCCTGATCCGTTTTGAACTCCATCGTGTCGCCCTTCGCCGACACCGTGACGGTCTGACCCGGCAGGATCTCGCCCTGCAATAACTTCACCGCAAGCGGGTTTTGAATGTACGACTGGATCGCTCGTTTGAGCGGACGCGCGCCATAACTCGGATCGTAACCTTCGCGCATCAACAACGCTCTCGCGGACGGTTCCAGCACGAGCGTCAGATTGCGCTCGGCCAACATCGCCCGTAGACGTTCGAGTTGCACGTCGATGATCGCGCCAATCTGCTCTTGCGAAAGCTGATGGAAGACCACGACGTCGTCGACGCGGTTCAGAAACTCCGGTTTGAAGTGCAGCCGAAGCTCCTGAAGGACCGCCTCGCGCACCTGTTTCTCGTCGCCTTCCGCTGCCTGGATCTCACGCGAACCGAGGTTCGACGTCATGATCAGAACAGTGTTCTTGAAGTCGACCGTTCGTCCCTTCGAATCCGTCAAACGCCCGTCGTCCAGGATTTGCAGCAGCACGTTAAAGACGTCCGAATGCGCTTTCTCAATCTCGTCAAACAGGATCACTGAGTACGGGCGCCGGCGCACTGCTTCCGTCAGTTGTCCGCCTTCCTCGTAACCGACGTATCCCGGCGGCGCGCCGATCATGCGCGCGACCGCGTGCTTCTCCATGTACTCCGACATGTCGAGCCGAATCATCGCCCGCTCGTCGTCGAACAAAAACTCCGCCAGCGCGCGGGCCGTTTCGGTCTTGCCTACGCCCGTTGGTCCAAGAAAGATGAACGAGCCGATCGGACGGTTCGGGTCCTGCAAACCGGCGCGAGCACGACGAACAGCGTTCGCAACGGCGGTCAATGCCTCTTCCTGACCGATCACGCGCAGGCCGAGTCGTCCTTCCATCGTAACGAGTTTCTGCATCTCGCCTTCGAGCATGCGCGACACCGGAATGCCGGTCCACTTCGCAACGACTTCCGCGACGTCCTCTTCGTCAACCTCTTCTTTCAGCATCACACCGTCTTGCTGAAATGCCGCGAGCTTGTCTTGCTCGGCTTTGAGTCGCCGTTCGAGCTCCGGAATTTTGCCGTACTGAATTTCCGACGCGCGGCCGAGATCGCCCGCGTTGCGCGCCTGATCGAGTTGCAGTTTCAGTTGCTCGAGTTCGGCCTTTGCCGTGCGCATGTGCTCGATGGCTTCTTTCTCCGACTGCCATTTCGCCTTCATGCCCGACGTGGTTTCCTTCAGGTTCGCAATGCGCTGCTCGATCTCCTTCAACCGCGCTTTCGACTTCTCGTCTTCTTCGCGTTGCAACGCCTGTCGTTCGATCTCGAGCTGGATGATCTCGCGCTCCAACTGATCGATCTCCTGCGGGAGGGAATCGATCTCGATGCGCAGCCGTGATGCCGCTTCGTCGATGAGATCGATTGCCTTATCAGGCAGGAAACGATCGGTGATGTAGCGATTCGACAGCGTCGCCGCGGCGACGATCGCGGAGTCTTTGATCCGAACGCCGTGATGCACTTCGTAACGCTCTTTCAATCCACGCAGGATCGCGATCGTGTCTTCCACCGTCGGTTCGCCGACGTAGACCTGCTGGAAGCGACGTTCCAGTGCCGCGTCCTTTTCGATGTACTTCTTGTATTCGTTGAGAGTCGTCGCGCCCACGCAGCGAAGTTCGCCCCGCGCCAACGCGGGTTTCAGCATGTTCGACGCGTCGATCGCGCCTTCCGCCGCGCCTGCGCCCACGAGCGTGTGCAGCTCATCGATGAACAGAATGATTTGTCCCTGCGCGTTTTCGATCTCTTTCAAAACCGCTTTGAGACGATCTTCAAACTCACCGCGATACTTCGCGCCGGCGAGCATCGCGCCAAGATCGAGACCAACGAGACGCTTATTGCGCAGCGTTTCGGGAACGTCGCCGGAAACGATCCGTTGCGCCAGTCCTTCGACGATCGCCGTCTTACCAACACCCGGTTCGCCGATCAGCACCGGATTATTTTTCGTCCTGCGCGACAGCACTTGAATCGTGCGTCGAATCTCGTCGTCGCGGCCGATGACCGGATCGAGTTTTCCTTTGCGCGCGAGTTCCGTCAGGTCGCGCGCATACTTCGAGAGCGCCTGGTAATTCTGTTCCGCGTTTTGATCCGTGATGCGTGAGCCACCGCGCATCTGTTCGATCACTTTCAGCAGATCGTCTTTATTGACGCCGTGCTGGCGAAGGATCTTGCCGGCGTCGCCGGTTGGCTCTTCGACGAGTGCGAGCAAAAGCGGTTCGGTCGAGATGAACTCGTCTTGAAACTTCTCCGCCTGCTTCTGCGACTCGTTGAAAATCTGCGTCAAGCGAGGACTGAAATACTGCTGCCCGCCCTGCACGCGCGGAAAACGAGCGACCGCCGCCTGCGTGTCGTTGAGAATCACGGCGACGTTGGCGCCGAGCTTGCCAATCAATGGCCGCACGATGCCTTCCTCTTGCTCCAGCATTGCGACGAGCAAGTGCTCCGGCTCAACCTGCTGATTTTGATTTCTCTCAGCCAGCTCGATCGCCGCTTGAATCGCGTCCTGCGCTCGTAGTGTGAATTTGTCTAACCGCATGGTCCTAAATCCGTAAGCTAAATTAGCGCCGAAGAGTCGAACGCGGGCTCGGCGCCCCAAACTGCGACGAGCCCGCTCGCGAGTTTACTGCCGTCAAAGTTTAGCGCCCGCCAGACGCTTCTTTGGTTTTGGCAGTTTCCGTACTGGTTGTGTCGATCGTTTTCTGCGTGCTGCCGGTTCCGGTTCCGCTCACCTGGATGCGACGAGCTTTCGTCTCTTCACGTTTCGGCAACGTCACGCGCAGCACGCCGTTGTTGTATTCGGCAGTGGCGCCTTCCGCGGAAACAGTTTGGGGCAACGTGAACGAACGAGTGAACGCGCCGTAAGAGCGCTCGACTCGATGATAGTTGTCAGTTTCGTCCGTCTTCTCAAACTTCCGCTCGCCCCGCAGGGTGATAAGGTTGTTCTCGATCGAGAGATCGAAGTCGTCCTG
>DASTOZ010000464.1:0-2889 GCA_035762365.1 Pyrinomonadaceae bacterium
CGAGGATCGCGATGCAACCGAACAGATCCTGATCCGCAATAACGTTATCTTTAACTCGCTGACTACTGAGATGCGCACACTGTTCAAGTTTCTCATGCCGATTGGCAAGCCGATCGCTGGTTGGTTGGGCGTGAGTCTTTATGGCAGCGCCAAACTCCTGGCACAGCGATCGGGTGGCGAGGCAGTCAAGGTTGGTCGAGTTAAGGATTACGGGAACGGTCTCTCCAAAATCATCGGCAACCTCACCGCACGCTACAGCCTCGGCTTCGCCCTCGCGGAAGACGAAACGGACGATGGTCGGCTGCATAGTCTGGAAGTCCGTGTTCAAGCGAAGGATGAGAAAGGCAAGAAGCGAAAACTGCTGGTGAGCTCACGTCAGGGCTACTACATGTCGAGCGCCGTGCCCAAAGATGCCGCCACGCGCGCGCAGTGATCAATCCGTGTGAATCTGGATTTCAATCGGCGTAAAGCCGCGTTTCACTCCCAGGATTTCTGCGGCGGAACCACCGTTCACGGCGATTTCGAGCAAGCCGGCGCTGCCCCAGATCGCAAATGGTTCGTCTCGATCTCCGACGTTTTCGCCGAAGTATTTCCTGAAGGCGCTTATCACTCTTCCATTCACCGATAACCGGCTGCCCTCCGTAAACTGATTGCGAGCAATGTTGGTGATCAGATTTCCAAAACGATCGATGTGAATGATGTGCGGGCCCGGTGGTGTCGACAGTCGGACGGGATCGGAAATGCGCGGACCTAGTGATGAGGGATCGACGCCGGTGGACAATGCCGCTGCTACGGGCGCAAAAATGTCGCGGCCGTGGAAAGTGTTGCTCACCGGGTGGCGGAAGTATTTTGTCTCGGTAACGTTGAACGCTTGAAAAGATGGGTGGCTGTTGTAAATGTAAGTGAAGATTCCGTTGTCTGGTCCAACGAAAAGATGCTCGCCGGCGCGGACGACAATCGGACGCCGTGTCGATCCGACTCCCGGATCGACGACCGCGACGTGAATCGTTCCAGCGGGAAACGTGTCGTAAGCGGCGAGCAACTGCCACGCGCCCGCCGCCACATCCTGTGCTGGAATCTCGTGAGTGATGTCCGCGATGACTGCCCGCGGGTTGATTGAAAGGATCGCTCCTTTCATTGCTCCGACGAAGTAGTCAGCGGTCCCGAAATCAGTGAGCAGCGTGATCGCTCTCACTGTACGCCCGTGTCGGTTGAGGTCCGGATCTTCAGGTGCTGTCCGCGTTCGAGGCGAATGTCTTTGCCGCGCTGCGTCATGACTCCGGCAGTTCCCGCGCCGCCGCCGATGATCGCGCCGATTGCCGCGCCTTTTCCGCCGCCGGCGATCGTGCCGATGATCGCACCGATACCCGATGCCGCTCCGATCTTCGCCGCGTCGTCTTTCGTCGAGTCGCGTCCTTTCACGCCGCCTTCCGAATCGACCTCAGGTCCGTCGTCGCCACCGATCGGCGATATCTCCATCAGTTCCGCGCGGAGTGACGCGGTCCGGTTGTCCGACGAACGGATCTGATCGAAAGCGAGTTGCAGTTGGGCCGTGCCCTTCACTTTGCCAGGCCGCTTGAGCTCTGCGACGCTGCCGTCGACGATGAATCCAGCGTACTCCGCGGGTTCGACGACTCGCGCCTGAAAGCGATCTCCGCGATGGTTGACGTCAGTTGAAATCGGAGTAAGCAGCTCGAGCGCGAGAATCGTGTTGCGCGGTATGGCGATCGGACCGGTGGACTGGGTGTTTACCGGAGCGTCGGTGTTGTTAGTTGGCGTGTTGTTGGCCGTTGTGTTGTTCGTGATCGTCTGATCGCCGTTGTCGTTGCCGGCGAGCGTGGTATTCGACCGCCGCTTCAATCCAACAGGCAGGTTCGAATCAAACTGTGCGCGTTCGTACCCGGCGGAATACCCGGCTTCGAAACCCTGTTGGTAACCGTCGCGGTAGTCTTCGACGGGCCCCCAGGTCTCGTTGTAAGAACGATCGGCGCGTTTGTAGTCTTCTTTGTTCTGATAATCACGGGCGGCGTGGTCTGAGATATCTCGATAACCTGCCGTATACCCGTCTGAATAACCGGTGCGATACCCGCGCTCTAAGGCAGTTGACTGTCCCTGGGCGGCGACTTGCGGCGTCGAGACGAAGCTGAAGACACCGGTCACACTAATCGCCAGCAAAAACACTAGGAGAAGCTTAAGATTCATAGTTGTATCCTTCTGGAGAGAGCCAACCCGAGCAACACGCGCATGCTACACTAATCCGTGTTTTTGAAGAACACTGAAAACGCGGACTAACTCAGATGCAGGCGTCCCGGCCGGAGGTTGCGGGCCGAAAAACGCGAAATGACGACGAACCGCCGAATTTACCTGGATCACAGCGCGACGACGCCCGTCGACCCGCGCGTTGCGACGGCAATGGCCCGGACGTTGACCGAGAACTACGGCAATCCGTCGAGTGTCCACGGTTTCGGCCAGCAGGCACGCGCCGCGGTTGACCGTGCTCGCCGCGAAGTGGCGACGCTGATCGGGGCGAAGCCGAACGAGATCGTCTTCACGTCCGGTGGCACTGAAGCAAACAACCTGGCGATTCGCGGCATTTGCGAAACGGCGGTGGATCATGGTCGTCACATCATCACTTCCGCTATCGAACATCCGTCGGTGCGTGGTGTTTGCGACGCGCTCGAGAAACGCGGCTGGGAAGTCACACGGCTGCCTGTTTACGAAAACGGCATCGTTAGAATCGAAGACGTGAACGCCGCGCTACGGCCCGATACGGTGCTCGTGTCGTTGATGTGGGCCAACAACGAGATCGGCACGATTCAACCGGTGCGTGAAGTCGGCGCATTGGTTCGTGAGCGGCGCCAAAGGGGGCAGCTCGGTCAGCGACATCTC
>DASTOZ010000465.1:0-6759 GCA_035762365.1 Pyrinomonadaceae bacterium
TGAACTCGCTGCGTGGAAACATTCGCGAGATCGTTTTTGCCGGCGCCACTTCGACCGTGCGCGTCGACGCCGCCGGACTGCTGCTCGAAGCGCTCGTGTTGCAACCTGATGGTCTCACTGTGAATCAGGAGTGCACGGTGGTGCTGCCCCACGACCGCCTCACCCTGCTTCAAAATCAACGCGGATGAGGAAGAGATCTGCGGTCCTGCTTGTAATCACGCTCCTGGTACTGCTCTACGGCGTCATTTATCCCAACCTGTTCGTCGTCGGCACGTCGCTGCAACGTGACGGCATGTGGACGCTCGCGAACTACCGCGAGGTGTTGTCGCAAAGCATCGTGCTCGAAGCAATCCTGAACAGCATCGGGCTGTCGGTTTTTACTGTGTTACTGTGCGCGATCGTCGGCGTGCCGCTGGCGTTGCTCTTCGAACGGTTCGACTTTCCAGGTCGTCGCGTCTTTGCCGCGCTTGCCGCATTGCCACTCGTCCTGCCGCCGCTCGTCGGTACCGTCGCTTTCATTTTTCTTTACGGCGAGACGGGCATTCTGGCCCATGGCATTCAAAACCTCTTGGCACTCGAAAGACCGCCGTGGTCGTTGCAAGGTTGGGCGGCGTTGCTCTTCTTTCACACGTACACGATGTATCCGTTTTTCTACGTGTTGACTGGCGCCGGGTTGCGACGCATCGACGCGAGTCTCGCCGAAGCCGCACGCAGCCTTGGCGGTTCGCGTAGCGTCGTGTTGCGCCGCGTGTTGCTGCCTCAACTGACGCCGTCGTTGATCGCGGCCGCGTTGCTGACGTTCATGACGTCGATGGCCTCGTTCAGCGCGCCGCTGTTGTTCGGCGGCAACGTTCGCGTGCTGACGCTCGAGATCTTTACAGCCAGGCAACGCGGCGATCTCGTCATGGGCGTGACTGAAACAGTCGTCCTCGCGATCATCTCGCTGGCGGCGCTGATCTTCTTCCAACGTTACGAGGGGACGCGAAAGTTCGCCGCTGCGACCATGAAAGGCGCGCCGCGCAGACGCGCAGCAATCGCGAGCGGCAAGACGCGCGTGCTCGCGACGATCGTCGCGATCGTTTTCGCGATCCTTCTCGTGTTACCGGTGGCGACGCTCGTGCTCGTGAGCTTCGCTCGCGAAGGATCGTGGACGACGCAAACACTGCCGTCAGCCTACACGTTTGCCAACTACGTCCGCGTTTTCAGCGAACCACTGGCAGCGGAGGTTTTCGTTAACAGTCTGTCGATGTCGGCGATTGCCGCGGTGGCCGCATTGCTTTGGAGCTTTTGTATCGTCACGCTGCTGCTCAGACGAGGCCGAGGCGCGCGAGCGGGGCGCCTGTTCGACCAAAGCTGGCGACGGGTGTTGTCATTGCTGGTGTTGATCCCGTGGGCATTGCCGGGAACCGTCGTCGCCGTTTCCGTTGCCGAGGCGTACGGACGCCCGGGTTCGTTGCTCGGCTCGTTTGTGCTTGTCGGAACGTTCTGGATTCTGCCGGTAGTTTATTTTTTGCGTTTCATGCCGCTGGTCGTACGCGCGCTTCAGGCAAGCATGGAACAACTCGATCCGGCGCTCGACGAAGCGGCCGGCTCGCTCGGCGCGCGCGCGTGGCAGCGATTTACGCGCGTCACGTTGCCGCTGGTGTGGCCGGGCGCCGTCGCCGGGACGCTGCTGGCGTTTGTGATCGCATTAGGCGAATATGTGGCATCGGTGTTGGTGTTTGTTCCGGCGAACCGTCCTATCTCAATCGCCATCGCATCTGAGCTGCGGGACTTCAATCTCGGTGCGGCGGCGGCGTACGGCGTGGTCTTGATTGTGATCATCTCAATCAGCATGGTCGCCGCAGGCAAACTCGAAAAAATCCGCGGCTAAATACGCAAATGACGACATTGTTTAAATTCCGCGCGTTTCTTATTCCGCTGCTGCTGGCGCTGCTGGCTTTCTCAGTTCCCGTTGCGTCGCAAACGGAGCAGTCCGAAAAACCTGACAACGCGGCCCTCCATCAAGCGCTGGTCGATCTCACGAATCCCTGGACGGTTATGTGCGTCGCCGCCCATCCGGACGACGAAGACGGCAGCACGCTGACCGTCCTACGTCGCAAGTACGGCGTCCACACAGTGTCGCTGTTTTCCACGTTCGGTGAAGGCGGACAGAACGCCGTCGGCCCCGAACTGTACGAGGAACTCGGTGTGATTCGCGCTCGCGAAACGATGGCCGCGTCCGAAGTGCAGGGATCGGAGCCGTACTTCCTCGGTTTCAAGGATTTTGGTTTTTCGAAATCGGCGGAAGAGACGTTTCGTGCCTGGGGCGAAAAAGAACTGCTGCGTCGCATGGTGCTCTACATCCGGCGTCTGCGTCCCGACGTGATCATCACGAACCACGACACGACGAGCGGACACGGTCATCATCAAGCTACCGGCCGCATGATCCTCGAGGCGTTTTTCGAAGCCGGTGATCCAACGAAGTTTCCCGAGCAGCTCAATCAGGTGAGCGCGTGGCAGGTGAAACGACTCTTCGTGCGCAACCGCGGACAGGAACCCGCGATCGCGACCGGAAAAGAAGCCCCGCCGCAGATCGTAACGATCGATCCGAACGAGATGGATCCGGTGCGCGGCATGACCTACGCGCAACAAGCGCTCGCCGCGCTGCAGAAACACGCGACGCAGGGGCCATGGCCGAAAACTGTTCCCGCTGGTGGAGCTCGCGCGATTCGCTACAACCTCGTGAAGCAGGCGACTGCTGCTCCACCGCTTCCCGCGGACGCGAAGACGTTTCTCGACGGCCTGGTGTTGCCCGAAGCAGTTGCGGCGCGACTCGTTCCGCCGACAATCGAAGGCAAGCCGCTCACGGGCTATCTCGATCGCCGCCTCGAGTTGCTCGTTGCGTTGCTCAGCAACAAGCGTCGCGCAGCGTTCACGGCGCCGAAAGACGTTGTCGACCTCGATCCACACCGGTTCAAGTTGATGGCCCAACGACTCGACAATGCGCTCGCGACTGCGGCAGGTGCGTCGGTGGCTATCACGTCCGGGTCAGCGCTCGTGCCCGGCGAACCAGCCCGACTTGCCGCTACGCTGACAAACGCGGGCATGGCCGAAATTCTCATCAAGCAACTGAAGTTTCGCGGACTCGGAATCGAACAGAAGCTCGACACCGCCGACAAGATGTTGCCCGGCACCGACACGTCAGCCGCGGTGAACACCACGGTGCCGAAGAACACGGCGTTTAGTGTGCCGTCATCGGAGCATCTTTACGATGGTCGTCTCTTTGGCGAGCCGCTCGTGGCTGAAGCGGAACTGTCGATGGAAGGCGTGTCGTTCAATGTCGCCACTGAAGCACGGCGCGACGTCGCGCCCGCAGTAGAGATCGTCAGCGTCGATCCGTCGCCGTACGTCAGCACTCCGGCGACGTCCCAGAAGCCGCTCGAGTTCACCGTCCGTCTGCAAAACCATCTGCCGTCCGCGTTTCGCGGGGTCCTGCGTGTGCGAGGACAAACTCTGGAAACCGGGCGGGAGATCCAGATTGGCCCAGACGCCAGTGACGTCGAGAAGATGGTCGTTCGTACGGCGTTGCCGTTGAGTACTCTGGCCCAGATTCAGGCGAAAGAAAGGACGATGGCGGTTATCGTCGATCTGCCGGTTCCGAAAGAGCCCATTGCGAAACGCGACGTGCCATTGATTTACGCCGAAGCGATCGTGGTGAGCGGACGGAAAGTCGGATACATTCCGAGCTCCGATGAAACTCTGCAACGCGCACTGACGGCGCTTGGTGTCGATGCGAAGGAGTTGACGGTCGACGATATCGCGAAGGCAGACCTGTCGCCGTTTCACACGATCATCATCGACAATCGCGGCTACCAGGCGCATCCCGAGTTGATTGCGGCGAACAATCGTCTGCTCAAGTTTGTCGAAGATGGTGGGACGCTGCTTGTGTTTTATCACCGCACGAATGAGTGGAACCCGAACGAGCAGCGCAATCGTCCGCAGCTCGCGCCGTATCCGATCGTTCTCGACGACGATCGCGTCACGGATGAGAATGCGCCGGTCACGTTTCTGCAGCCGAAGCATCCTTTGCTGAACTTCCCGAACAAGATCACGCAGCAGGACTTTGCGAACTGGATTCAGGAGCGGGGGTTGTATTTTCCGAAGGAGTGGGATCCGAAGTACACGGCGGTGTTGTCGACGAACGACAAGGGTGAGCCGCCGTTGCGCGGTGGACTGCTGGTCGCGCCGTACGGACGAGGAAACTACATTTACACGAGTTATGTTTGGTATCGACAGCTTCGGGCGGGATTGCCTGGTGGGTACCGGATGTTTGCGAACCTGATCAGCTACGGACGCCGCAAAGAGACGACGGAATAGCGCTAGCGCGAGTCACACGTGGAAAGAAAATTTTAGAAATCTTACGCGGGTTGATCGAGCATGGCGTCCTGCTCGAGGTTGCCGCCTTCTTCACCTTCGAGCTTCACGCGGGCTCTTTCAAGAAACGTGATGATCATCTCGCGGACGCGTTTCTGCATCTCGGCGCTGATTCTTCCCTCGCCAACGAGAACCGCAAAACGATGGAGTTCTTTCGCGTGTTTGCGTCGCAATTCGACGTGCTGGACGATCTTGATCAGCACTTTCTGTCCGCGTTCTTCGAAGGCGGCTGCATAACGGAGATAGTTCTTCATCTCTGATCGCGCGGGCGACCACTCGAGTCGCTCGGGTGAATCTTCCGTCTTCTCCAGCGTAAAACTCGCCTGCACCGCACCGATGATCGGCACTTCCGCACGGACCATCCACCGCATGATGCCGCCGGCTTCCTTCCGTATGCCTTCGATTCCCGGCATTAAATCCGCAAAATTACGGAGCTCGCCGAAAAACTCGCGGGCCCGCTCGAGCGTGGTCCGCAATTCGATTTGTTCTGCGTAGGAAGCCTTGATTCGAAACATTGATTCTCCGTTAACCGTCCTGCCTGATCGTTGATGCGCGAGCCCGACCGTTTGGTTTCCCGCAGCGCGGCTGCTAACTTACACGAGGAAAGTTTGGTAGTAAACATCTAACTTCGCAAACAGCGAAGTGCGTTATGAAAGAATTATTTAATACCGCCTGTCCGCGATGCGAAAAACGAGGCCTGAAAACCTGGATCGAACTCAACGACGAACAACGCGAAATCGTCAAGAGGTTACCCGCTGCCGCAGGTTTTGATCTCTCCGACCGACAAGCTACACATCGCTGGTGCACGCGCTGCTGGTACGAGACCGCGGATACATCTCACCATGCGTGACTAACTCAGTATGCGATTGTAAGCCGATCTGATCCCTCTCATCTGTTCAGTCAGCGCTTCCTGCAACTGTGTGGAATCACGACCCATCCGTTTGGCAACGTCTCGCGCAATCACATGGTCCGGCTCGGGCAGGCGCGTTGATCGGCCCACGATCAGTCGCAGGTTGTGATCGATCTTCCGCAGCAGACTGTAACCGGAGCTCAACGTTTCAAAATCGTCTTCCGCAAGTGAACCTTCCTCGCGCAGCCGTTCAAGCGTGTAGATCGTCGAGCGGTCATCGCCTTCGTCCATCACTTCGTCACGCAACTGTAGGTAACGCGCGGCGAAATAGACGTCGAGCATGCCGCCTGGTCCATACTTGACGTCGACGCCGGCCTGCCGCCCGCGTCTTCCTTTTTCATGCTCCAAACGATCGCGAACGCGTCGCGTCTCTGCTTTCAACTCCTGCGGCTCGAAGGCGGCGGCGTTGCTGTGAATACGATGTCGCGCGTGCGTTTCGATCATTCTTCCGAGCTCCTGATCGCCGCCGACCGCCCGCAGTTTGACGTAAGCGAGCCATTCCCACGGAGCGCTTTCTTCCATCAGGTAGTCGAGAAAGCCGGCCGAGCTGGTAACAAGTGGTCCATTCTTGCCGTGTGGCCTCAGACGCAGATCGACGCGGTACAGGTAACCTTCTCTCGTGATGCTCGACAGCGCCGCGAGCATCAGTTCCGCGAAACGCGAGTAGGTCTGATCCTGCGTCATCGACTTTATCGGCGACGGTACGAGCGGGTCGTACGTGATCAGGATGTCGAGATCCGAGCCGTAGTCGACGCCGCCGGAAGCGAGACGCCCGAGGCCGCAAAACGCAACGCGCGGTCCGGCGCGAAATGGACCATGGCGCCGGGCGAGCTCACGACGGGCAACCAGATACGCCACGTTGAGACTCGCGACGGCGAGATCGGTTTGCAGGCGGTTGGCTTCGAGTATCGAGAGTTGATCTGAACTATCGAGCGCGCCAATCTCGGCGATCAGTTCGGCCCACTTCAGCCGCAGCGCAGCGAGTTCGCCGGGGAACGTTTGCTCCGCGTCGATTGCCGACCGAAGGATCGCGCGATAATCCCGGCGCAAGGCCGTCGTCGGTTCGGCGCCGAGTGAAGTGATCAATGCCGGGTTGGCGGCGATCAACTCGGCGAACGCGTCGGAAGAGCCGCAGAGTTGCATCAGGCTGGTTAGGTTCGCGTCGGAAATCTCGATTTGGCGATCGGTCTTCTCGAGCGAAGCCGCGATGCGTGAGGCCTGGACCAACGCCCGATGCGGATTTAGCGACTGATTGGCCAGTGACTGGAGCAAACGCTTGTTTAGTTTGGATTCAGTGTGCGAGGCGAAGACACGGGCCGACGCCGTTGCGAGTGTTGAATCTTGATCGAGTCTGGCATCGTCGGTTGTGTGCGGCTCGTCGCTGATTTGTTTAGGCGCGCGTTCGCTCTCTGAAAACAAACGCTCGTAAACGC
>DASTOZ010000466.1:0-7944 GCA_035762365.1 Pyrinomonadaceae bacterium
CTTAACAGCGGCGGCATCTTCCTTAACGTTCGAGTTGATGCCGATCACGGCGATGCCCCTGGCTTTGTAATCCTGGGCCAGCTTCTCCATGCGCTCGTTGTAGGCGTTCGAGACCGGACACTGCACGGCGATGAACAGCAGCACTGTTCCCTTCTTGCCGGCCAGCAACTTCAGCGAGCGTTCCGTTCCGTCAACATCCGGGAGCGTAAAGTCTTCGATGGTTGCACCGATCGCCGGCGGAGCAGGAACCTCCCCTTCAACCGCGCGCGTGCCCGTTGCGGCCACGCCTGCAATCACAAAAACGAAAGCCAACAGGATCGCAAGGTTTTTCATGTTCTCTTTAAACTCCTTCTTACTTAAGGCAGCCAGGTTGGGGAAGTTGAAGATTAGCAGTCCCCGCGCGAACGTGGCAAGTTGACACGATGCGACATTTCCACCATTTTGTCGCTGATGGCTGACGGCGTTTTACCGAACACAATCACTACAGATGTCGACATCTCGCAAGCGTTGCCCACGCCGGTGCGTTTGGACGCCGACGAGCGTTTTCGGGGCCGCGATATCACGATGGCGTTTCTCGATTCGGGGTTCTACGCGCACAAAGATCTGACCGATCCGGTCGATCGGATCGTCGCGTATCACAGCATCTTTCCCGACACGGATGACCGCGCGTTTCTGCACAAGCCTGACGTTGCGAGTTGGCATGGAATGATGACGTCGGTTGTAGCTGCGGGTAATGGGCATCTCTCGAATGGGTTGTACCGAAGCATCGCGCCGGAAGCGAAGGTCGTGCTGGTGAAGATCGGAAAGAGTGGACGTATTCCGGAGAGTCACATCGAGCTGGGTTTGCGTTGGGTGCTGGCGAACAAGGACAAGTACGGCATCCGCATCGTCAATATTTCGGCGGGTGGCGATTTTGAGCAGTCGTACTTGCAGAATTCGTTGTGCCGGCTGGTTGAACAGACGGTCAGCGCGGGTGTGACGGTCGTTTGTGCGGTTGGCAATGCGGGGCTCGCGCCGGGACATCCGGTTTTGCCGCCTGCGAGTTCGCCGTCTGCGATAGCTGTCGGTGGACTTGACGATCAGAACTCGCTCGATCGCGCGCGGCGTGGAATGTACCGGTCGTCTTATGGACCAACCGTCGACGGACTGCAAAAGCCGGAGGTAATCGCGCCGGGCATCTGGGTGGCGGCGCCGATACTGCCGCACACGCCGACTGCCGACGAAGCGCATCTTTACGCCGAGCTCGATGCCGCCGCTGACGATGAACTGTCGACGATCATCAGTTCGTATCAGGGTGTCGACAAAGACCTCGATGCTTCACGGGATCTTGCGCCGCCATTGTTGCGGCAACTGATTACGATCAAGTTGCAGGAAGGCAACGTTATCAACCATCACTACAAGTTTGTCGATGGGACTTCGTTTGCTTCGCCGATCGTGGCGTCGATCGTTGCGTGCATGCTTGAAGCGAATCCGAAACTGACGCCGCAACAAGTCAAACGGATTCTGATCGACACCGCCGAACGTGTCGAAGGCGTTGCTGTCGAACGACAAGGCTGGGGCGTGGTCGTGCCGCGAAAAGCGGTGGAGAAGGCTGCCGCCTTGGTCTTGGGTCTTAGGTCTTAGGTCTTTGTACAAAGGTTCTAAGCCAGGAGTACAAAGCTCAAAGCCTAAGACCAAAGACCGAAGACCAAAGCCCCAACTAGACATGCGAATGTTCGTGTGCAACAATCCGAGCACACCCTTAACCTACCGCAAGAGATTGGAGACTTTTTGAGTTTGATGTCTGAGAACGAAACCGAAATAAACCAGGGCGCGGCCAGCCAACCAACCGAGTCCGCGCCTCAAGCAGCCACTGAAGAGATCACCTATCACGCAGTCGAGAAAGACGGAGTCGTCACCGCTATTTGGGAGATGCAGGGACGCAAACACCTGCGCACGATCGACCCGCGCTCACGCCAGGGCAAAGAGATTCTTCGGCTTTACACGACCGAGCACCATGACGAAGCCGGCGAAGCTGCTGCTTCCTAAACGTCAGGTGACCAGGTTCTGCGGCTCGCCCCTTACAAACGCTTCCAGATTATCAATTAGCTGACTGCCGAGCGTCTGCATCGCCTGTTTGCTCGCCCATGCATTATGTGGCGTCACGATCAGGTTAGGCAGATCAGCGTCCAACAACAGATTCCCCTCGCGCGGTGGCTCAACACGCAGCACATCAATGCCCGCGCCTCCGATCTTTCCTGATCTCAACGCCTCGAGTAGAGCGTGATCGTCGATCAGTCCGCCGCGCGCAGTGTTGATGAGCAACGCGTCGCGCTTCATCTGGCTCAACTCCTCAGCGCCGATCAGATCGCGAGTTTGTTCAGTCAACGGACAGTGCAACGAGAGCACGTCGCTGAGCCGCAGCACATCCGCAAACGCGCGCCGGTCGGGCCGGATCGTCGTTGCGTGTTTTCGTTCCGCGACGATCACTTCCATCCCAATGGCGCGTCCGAGTTGCGCCATGGCTTGACCCAGCGCGCCGAACCCGACGATGCCCAAAACTGTTCCGCGCAAGTCGCCGATCGGATGATCCAACAGGCAAAACTTCTTCGCTTCCTGCCAGCGTCCGGCTCGCACGTCGTCGCGATAAGCAACCAGATTTCGCCGCAATGCGAGCATCAACATGAGCGCGTGTTCCGGCAGTGAACTGACTGCATATCCGCGCGTATTGCAAACGGCGATTTTGTGCGCACGGCAGTAGTCGAGGTCGACGTTGTCAGTGCCGGTCGCCGCGACGGCGATCAGTTTCAGTTTCGGCAGTTGTGACAACGCGTTCGCCCGCAATGCGACCTTGTTGCAGATCGCGATAGTGGCGTCACGCAGGCGATCGACGACCTGCCTCTCGTCAGATTCGCCATATTCAACCCATTCGTGAGGGAAGGTCGGCTGGCGGAACGGGATGTTGAAAGTGTTCCGTTCCAGGAAGACGATCGATTCGACTGTTCGTTCTTTTTGCATGAAAAACAGGACGCTCAAACGTCTCCTTCTTCACCATAATGGATTCAATCCGAAGTTTTGAACGGGCAGCGTCGTAAACGGCACGTCAGCCGCACGGCCATTCAGTCGAGTTTCGGAGTTATAGTGTGACGCAGCTAATACTTAGTGCGCTTTAGCCCGCGTGCTGTCAACTACTGGAATGTTTGTTGCTTAGTCATCGCCCTGCCAAACGAGTTTTTTCTGTTTTCTGATCCACACACCAGCGGCGCTCTTCACCAGGCGTTTTGAGCAAAGGAGCAAACGATGAATAAAGTTAGCAGACTCGCGATACTCTTCGTAGCTTTGCTTGCGCTTTTTGCATCCCCGACACTGGCCCAGGTTACGGGCTCCATTTCGGGTGAGATAAAAGACGAAAAGCAGGCGGTCGTCACTAATGCCAACGTTACTGTTCGTAACGTCAAAACCAACGAATCGCGAACCACCCAAACTGACGGCGATGGCCGCTACCGTTTCACCGGCATGCCCGTCGGCGATTACGAGATCACGGTGGAGTCTACCGGCTTTGCGAAGTATGTGCAGTCGGGAATCACGCTCGTGCTCAACCAGCAGGCGACGGTTGATGCGATTCTGAAGACCGGTCAAGTGACTGAAGTCGTCAACGTTGTCGAGAACGCTTCGGTTCTCAATACCGCCACTACCGAAGTCGGCACGCGGTTCGACAGTCGCCGACTATCGGAGTTGCCGATTGCTGCGAACCGCAACGTTTACAACGTCGCGCTATCGGCGCCCGGTGTCAGTCAGCTTCAGTCGAACCAGGCAGGATTCACCAACGGCATCAACTATTCGGCCAACGGCGGCAGGTTGCGTTCGAATAACTTCCTGCTCGACGGTCAGGACAACAACGACTTCGGCGTCGGCGGCGGTGTGGTCCAACTCAATAACCCCGACCTGATTCAGGAAGTCAGACTTGTTACCAACCAGTTCAGCGCCGAGTATGGCCGCAACAGTAGTTCGGTGTTCAATGCGATCACCAAGAGCGGCTCGAACCAATATCACGGTTCTGGTTTCTGGTTCCACAACGACAATCACCTGAATGCTTGCAGCAATCTCAACAAGAACGGGGGATTCTGTAATGCGAACGCGACGGACCCGTCGCGGCGAATAGCTCCGTTCCGTGTGGAGAACCAGGCTGGTATGACTTTTGGCGGTCCGCTGCACTTGCCGAGATTCGGTGAAGGTGGTCCGGGCTACATCAGCGGCACAGACCGCACCTTCTTCTTCTTCGCCTTGCAACGATGGTGGGATCGCCGCTTCCAGCAAGGACAGACGATCCAGGGCGCGCCGACAGAAGCTGGACGACAGCTCCTTCAGCAGCAGGTCGGAAATCGTCCCCAGATTCAGGCGTTGCTCAATTTTCTTCCAGCCGCTCAGACGCCAAACGGACAAACCGCATCATTTTTCCTTGGCGCCCAGGAGTTTAAAGTTCCGCTGGGTTCGCTCACGGGCTCCAGTCCGTTTGTATTCAACGACTGGCAGCAATCGATTCGCATCGATCACCACCTGAACAGCAACCACACACTCAGTGGCCGCTACATCTATCAGGATGCTGACACGATCGGCGCGGGGCAGGTCACACCGACCGGCTACGAATCATCGAACGTTTCGCGCAATCAAGGCGTGAACGTTGCACTGAACAGCATTCTCAGCCCTAAGATGGTGAACGAGCTTCGCCTGGCGTATCTGAGAGCGGCCAGCGCGACAGTTGCGTCGGATCTTCGCGCTGAAGCGATACCCTCGATTCAGATCACCAGCCTCGGATTGTTGGGTCTGAATGCGGGCAACACTCGCACGGCGATTGGTTTGGCTGCCAACTTGCCGCAAACGTCGTTCAGAAACACTTTCCAACTCCAGAACACCACTTCGTACACGACAGGCAATCATGCCTGGAAGTTTGGTGTCGACATTCATCGCAGCCAGTTGCACCAGTTGTTCAAACCGACGACGCGAGGTCACCTCGTTTACGCCGACCTGAATGCCTTCGTACAGGACGTCGCCAACGTGCAAATCAACAAAGACCTGCCGGGCGTTGCCCGCGTTCTGCACCTGGATTGGCACGACTTCTATCTCTACGGACAAGACGAATGGAAGGTCAAGCCGAACCTGACGTTGACGCTTGGTCTGCGTTATGAGAATGCCGGTCAACCGATTCAGGATCTCGTGGAATTCAACGATCCGGTTTTCGCCGCTGCCGGACAAGACCCGCGCTTTCGAGTGAAGCCGATACCGGGACGCGATACGAATAACTGGGGACCCAGACTCGGTTTCAACTGGAACCCGCATACCAGCAGCGACGGGATCATGGGCTTCATCACCGGCGGAGATAAGCTGGTCGTTCGCGGCGGTTACACTCGCACATTCGACTATGCTTACACCAACATCGCGTTGAACATCTGGAGCTCTTTCCCGTTTGTCTCGGCGTTCAACCAGGGCGGCGTTGCGAACGCGTTTGCAAACCTGGCCAACGTTCCGGTCAACCCCGTGAACCTCACCCGCACGCAAGTGACGGAAGACTTCCATTCGCCGGTTTATGATTCGTTCAGCTTCGAGTTGCAACGTGAGTTGAACCGCGACACGGTGGTGCGCGTTGGTTACGTCGGTTCGAAGGGCACAGGCCTGTTCGAGAGCATCGATGGCAATCCGGTTCGGTTCAGAACCGACCCGGCGAATAGCCAAACGAATCCTCCGGTCAGAACTGATCCGCTCACCGGACCAATCCGCTTGCGCGCTAATTCGGGATCGTCCATCTATCACTCAATGCAGGCGAGTGTGGAGAAGCGACTCAGCCGCGGCGTCAGTGCTGGTGTTCACTTCACATGGAGCTCGTTTATCGACAGCATGTCGGAGATCTTCAACAACTCGACCGCCGAGATTGCGCTGGCCCAGGATCCATACAACCGCCGTCTCGATCGAGGAAGATCCTCCTACGATCGTCCGCTGCGCCTTGCGGGTAACTTCGTTTACGAGTTGCCGTTCTTCGGCGATCAGAAAGGATTCACCGGCAGGGTGCTTGGAGGATGGCAGATCAACTCCAACTTCAACTTCCAGAGCGGCGCTCCGTTCTCGCCGTTGAATCCGACGGACATTTCCGGAACGCTCGGCGGTCTCGCGTCGGCAATCGGTATCGCCACGCGACCGAACGTCAATACGAATATCGACATCTCGAGAATGAGTGTCGAGCAACTATTCGCGTTACGCGGAACTGTCAATTCGTCAGGCAACGCGCTTTTCAAGGCGTTAGTAAACGGACAGCGTATCGGCGATGCGGGTCGCAACATCCTTCGCGCCGACGGCCTCAACAACATCGATTTCGGCATCGTGAAGAACACGAATATTGGTGAGAATCAGCGGCTTCAGTTACGCGCTGATTTCTTCAATGCAACCAATACACGCGACTTCGGTACGCCGAATTCGATCGTCACGGCTGCGGGCTTCCTGCGCCAATGGGATACTGACGGTGGTAACCGTCGCATCGTCGTTGGCATCAGGTACGTCTTCTAGTTCGGCCTAAGGCGCGCACGCGCGCTGTAAAAGAGAGCGGCAGAATGGCTGGGTCGGGGAATTAACATTCCGCGGCCCGGCTGTTTTTTCACCTCAAACCTTTTGTCCGCTCGAAGGCGGGTAGTATCATTCCATTCCGCTGCAAATTTGCGCGTAAGGAGAGAAAGCTATGAGATGGCTCGGCATGAAATTGACCGTCGGGGCACTCGGCTTTGCGCTAACAGCCACGGTTTCTATAGCGCAGACAGTTCCGTCTCCGCCCGATGCGTCGAAGATTGAAGTGACGAAGTTCACCTGGAGTAAGGAACGGATCGGCTGGGAAAGAGATCCGTTCGGTGGGCCAATCGAGAACTTCGACGAGGTGCGAGCGCGCACGCGCAACGAGCGGAGAATCGAAGAGGCTAAGCGCGGCGGTTCCGCCGAGGTCGACAAGATCAAACGCGAAGCAAAAGCCGACGCAGCGAACATCGAGGCCAAACACAAACAACCGCCCGCTCGTTACGTCTTTGTTTACAAGACCACAGTCAAAAACCTCAGCGATAAAGCAATCAAATCGATCGACTGGGACTATGTGTTTTTCGAACGCGGCACTGAAAATGAGATCGGACGCCGCGAGTTCACCAGCGAAGAAAAGATCTCTCCCGGGAAGTCGAAAGAGCTCACCGTTACCATCACCAAGCCGCCGACACAAACCATTAGTTTGACTGCGCTGAACACTGGCGAACGAGCGTCGCTGGATGAACGCGTCGTCATCGTTCGGATCGATTATGCCGACGGGACGAGCTGGCAACGGCCAATGTGATTATGATTCGACGTGCAGCAGTAGAAGAAGCCGACACACTGACGCAGATCGCGCTTGACGCCAAGCGTTACTGGGGTTATCCCGAACACTGGATCAAACACTGGGAATCGGACCTCACCGTCTCTCCCGACTTCATTCGCGACAATCTTGTCTACGTGGCCGAGAAGGACGGCGAGGTCCGCGGCTTTTATGCGCTCTGCGTGAGTGGCAACAAAGCTGAGTTGGAACACATGTGGGTCACGCCCGAATCGATCGGCACTGGTATCGGCAAGGAACTGTTTCTCGATGCGATGGAACGTGCGACAACACTCAAGGTCCGCGAGATTGAGATCTCAGCGGACCCGAATGCTGCCGGGTTCTACGAACGAATGGGGGCGTCGCAGATCGGCGAAACTGACGCCAGCATCGATGGGCAGGTGCGCAAGCTACCGCGGTTAAGAATCGAACCCTCCTCGTAAATTATCCGGACGACGTGGACCAGGATCGGGTCGCGATGGTTCGCGCGGCGCCTCACTGCGCGGTGGCGGATCGTTGCGCGGCGGCGGATCGTTGCGCGGCGGCGGATCGTTGCGCGGCGGCGGATCGTTGCGCGGCGGCGGATCGTTACG
>DASTOZ010000467.1:0-8139 GCA_035762365.1 Pyrinomonadaceae bacterium
CGTCAGTCGCGGATACGGAAACTGAAACGGACACCTCGTCGTCCGAATACTTGACCGCGTTATCGAGAAGGTTTGAAAACGCGGCGCGCAGTTCGTCAGGATCGCCCGAAACCTTCGCGCCTTTTGCGTCCGCCGCTTCCGAGTAGACGAGGTGGTGATCGTTCAATCCGTAACGAACCCGCGTGAGTTCCAGACACTCGCGCACCATCTCGTTGACGTCGATCACGGCATTCGTAATCCGACGACGGCCATGCCGCATGCGTCCGGCGCGCAACACCTGCTCGACAGTCAACAGCAGCCGGTCGCTGTCGGCCAGCATAATGTTGTAAAACTCGCGGCGCTGCGCTTCGTCGACGTCTCGCGTCTTCAACGTTTCAAGATAGAGACGGATCGAGGCGATCGGCGTCTTCAGCTCGTGCGTTACGGCGTTGATGAACGCGTCATGTTGTTCGTTAAGACGTATTTCGCGAATCAGGAACGTCGTGTTGAGCACCAGTCCGAAGATGAGCACGACGAAAAAGATGATGCCAAACACCAGGAGCGCGATCTCGCCCCAGTTGAGCACGATCCAGCCGACGTTCAAGGCGATCGCCAACACTACGAGGCTCGCGCCAAGCGTTATGAAGAAAGCTACTGACTTGCGCCGTCGGGCTCTAACACGCATCGACCGCGATTGTACCAAGATCCTTCAGGATCACGGTGACTCCTGGACCTGTGAAAGCCGGCGCGGCAGGCGCACGGTCTGCGTCGCGAACAAAACCAGCCATAACAGTCCCGAAATACCGGAAAGCAGCCCCGAAGTGATCGTCAACGTTTGCGTCGTTATGTGATAGAGCGACCATCCGGCGATTGCCGTCGAAAAACTCCAGATCATCATCTCAGCCGCGCGGTCCGTCGTCGAAACTCGCCCGCGCAAGTTGTCCGGCACCAAACGCATCAACAACGTCTCCTGGACCGCGAACTCCGCCCCAAGCAACACCCGGGAGATAAACAGCATCAACGACGCAAGCAATAGCGTCGGCATCACTCCCATGAGCGCGAAGAAGATCCCCTGAATGAACAAACTCCAACCGATGTACGCAATGGTCCGGCTCTTCATGTGAAAGTAGATCCCGACGCGCCGCGCGATCATCATCCCGACGAACAAGCCCAAACCGTTTGCGAAGTACAGCACGCCGATCTCAGTGTCGGCGCTATGTCCGCTTTGGGCTGCGAACTCGAACGCGCCGAGACGGTCCAGGATCAGGTTGATCGCGCCGCCTCCGATGGCCCAAACGATATTGACCAGCAGGATCGTCGCGACCGGCGCATGCGTGACGATGTACGACCAGCCTTCGCGAATGTCGGTCCAGTAGCCACTAAACAGCCCCCTCTTTGGAATATCGTGTGGAGCCGCTTCCCTACCCGCCATCGGCTTTTGTCGCGTCTCTTCGTCAGGCACCAGCCAAACGGAATACGCCGACAGCAGGAATGAAAACGCGTTGATAATGAACGCTGACGAGTAACCGACGTTCGACGCGGTCCAGCCACCGAGTGCCGCCCCGACCGACATCAACAGAAAGCGCGACGAAAACATCAGCGCATTGCCTGCGAGCAGATCGCGTTCGCCGGTAATGTTCGGCACCGCTGCATTCTTCGCCGCTTCGAAGAACGCGCCGAAGAACGAAAGCAATCCTGTGCAGAGATACGCGATCCAAAGATCCTGCGGGCGGTGCACAAACAGAAACCCGAGCGCCACGACGACGCGCGTGAGATCCGTGACGATCATCACTGTTCGTCGCGACCAGCGATCCACAAACGCACCGGCAAGTGGTGAAAAAAGCGTGAACGGCGCCAGACGCGAGATCAGAACCAGCGTCGTTACTTCCGGTGCGCCGTGCGAGACAAGACGCACCAGTCCCAACGCGGCAATAAAGTTGAACCAGTTGCCGAGTTCTGAAATGACCTGCCCGATCCACAATCGCCTGAAAGAGCGATTGCCTCGCAGCAGTTGCATGTAGGTTAAGGAATCCATGTTCTTAGGACTTGGGTCTTTGTCTTACGATACTTGTGCTTAGTACTTTGGACTTGGTTCTTTGTTCGCTAACGGCGGTATCGCTCTACGGCGAGACTTCAAACAACGTACAAAGCACTAAGTACTAAGTACAAAGAACTAAGTTAAAAAGGCCGCCCTGATTATCAGAGGCGGCCCCGCGATCTGCTTAGTTCTTTCGAACGTCAACTCCCGACAAATCGCGGCGGCCGTTTTTCGAGGAACGACGAGACGCCTTCGACGAAATCTTTCGTCTTGCCCGCCTCGATCTGCGCCTCGCGTTCCAGATCGAGTTGAGCCCCATAGTCATTCACCGCGCTCGCGTCCAGCAATCGCTTGATCTGCGCGATGGCTGATGTCGGCGATTGCGCCAGTCGTTCGGCGATCGACATCACCTGGGCCATCAGCTCGGTGTCAGCAACGACTGAATTGATCATTCCCATCTGCACCGCCTGCTGAGCCGTGATCAGGTCGCCAGTGAACATCAACTCCGCCGCCTTTTTCAATCCTACGAGCCGCGGCAGAATGAATGTTCCGCCGCAGTCAGGGACGAGGCCGATCTTGATGAACGCCTGGTTGAACTTCGCGCTCTCCGCCGCGATCACCAGATCGCACGCCAGCGCGAGATTGCATCCGCCACCCGACGCTACTCCGTTTACCGCGGCGATAAAAGGAACCGGAGTCTGACGAATCAACAGGATCGCTTCGTTCAGTATTCGCAACGGCTCGTCAAAGAACGCTTCGAGCCGTCCTTCATTCGTTGCCATCTCCTGCATCGCGCGCAAGTCGCCACCGGCGCAGAACGCGCGTCCTGAACCGGTCAGAACAATCGCGCGTGCTTCCTTTTTCAGCGCGTCGCGAACGGCGGCCTTGAAGTCGTTCGCCGTCTCGACGGTCAGCGCGTTCAGTCGCTCCGGACGGTTCAGCGTCAGGACACAAACCTGCCCACGCATTTCCAGTTGAATCGTTTCGTAACTCATTAAGTTAATTCAAGGCGGTCTTCGCCCGTTTGTTCGCGTTAGAGAGATCCCGCGTTCAAAACTTAACGTTCCCCGGATTTTCCTCAGTCGATGCCGGCGGCACGAGCCGTCATCAACTCATTTCAGGTCCGTTGCGCCGCACGATTCGCGCTGAAGCAGTCGCTGCACAAGACCGGTCGGCCCGACGAAGGCTTGAAGGGCACTGAATCGTTCTTGCCGCATTGGTCGCACGTGATGTCGAATCGTTGACGCTCACCTGTTTGTCCTCTTCCGCCACCGAAGTTGGCCCGCCGCGCATCGCGGCATGGTTTACAGCGTTTTGGATGAGTCAGATTACGTTCCCTGTAGTACTCCTGTTCGCGTTCAGTAAATGTGAACGGAGAGTTGCACTCCGAACACGTTATCTCGAGGTCTGGCATCGCGGTTTCTCCATGAGTGCGGAATCGAGGCTCTCCACACTCGTTGCTCTTCGGAGCGCTGGCGTCGCGTTTCTTTCATCCACGAAGTTATGGTCCGAAAGCGCTGTTTCTCAAACACTACGCCGAAAAGCTACGCGTCCCGACGGTTAATTGCCGCGAGTGTACTCCAGCGTATCAGCGCATTCAATAACTTTGTGTGGCGGAATTTCGTCAGGAATTTCCTGATGTGTGGCGCAAACGCAACAGCGCTGTCGTGAGACCACGTTATATACTCACTCGTCTCCCGGCACATTCCTTGCTCCGTTATAGACCGCAGCATGGATCAACTACATTGAAGGCACCCGACTTTTGATCAAACAGACCACGCTCGGCTCTCCGGTCGAAACCTACGGGATAGGACTACACACCGCAGTTCCGGTCCATTTGCGACTCGTCCCGGCGCCGCCCGATACCGGTTATGTTTTCCGCCGCACAGATCTCGGTGGCTTCGAAATCCCCGCCACAGTCGAATCTGTTGCTAATTGCGGTTACGCGACGACGTTGATGCGTACCGGCGTGATGCTCTCGACTGTCGAGCACCTCCTGGCCGCACTGCGTGGACTCGGCGTCGACAATGTATTCATCGAAGTCGACAACCTCGAGATTCCGATCATGGATGGTTCGGCCGAAGACTTTGCCGAGATCATCGAGCGGGCCGGCATCGTCGAACAGCCACTGGCGCGACGCGCCTTGCTTGTACGCGAACGAGTGACATTCGAACAAGGAAACCGGCGCATCAGCGTGGAACCTGCCGACACTTATCAGATCGATTGTCTGATCGACTTCTCGCACCCGCTGATCGGCGTGCAGAGTTTGTTTGTCGAGTTGAGCGACGGCGCCTTCAGCCGCCACATCGCGTCGGCCCGCACGTTTGGTTTTACGGAAGAGATCGAAGCGCTGCGACGCGCGAACCTCATTCGCGGCGGATCACTCGATAACGCGATCGTCTTGACGCGGGACGGCATGTTGAACCAAACAGGCTTGCGCTTTCGCGATGAGTTCGTGCGTCACAAGATACTCGACATCATCGGCGATCTCGCTTTGTTGGGAATGCCGATCATGGGCAAGGTCGTCGCGGAACGCAGCGGCCACATCATGCATGCTGGATTGATGTCGAAACTTCTGCGCGTGCGGTCCGCCTGGGACATCGTCGACATGCCTGTGCGAGTCCCGTCACAAGCCACTGCGCACGATGTCGTGAACGCGAATTAGTCCGACGCAGATCTGGTCCTCATCTACAACTGGCAACACGGAGATTTGTGAAGGTCGATCTTCCATCAGGCGAAGCGCGTCGTACGCGAGGAGTTGCGGTGTGGCGACGATTGGCTGTCGGGTCATGAAGTCGTCGCAGGTGAGTTTCGCAAGTGACTCCTGACTCGTGCTCGTGCGTTCAATAGCGCGCCGCAGATCGCCGTCCGTAATGATTCCTGCCAATCGCCCGGTTGGATCGACGACGCAGACAGCGCCCAGTCCGCCTTTGCTGATCGCTCGCACAACTTCGACCCAACTCGACCCGACTGCGATCGTCGGATTCTCACCGTTGCGATGCATCAGATCTGCGACGCGCAACGTCAGTCGTTTTCCCAAACGTCCGGCGGGATGATTCACGGCGAAGTCGTCGGTTGTCAGACCTTTCACTTTCATCACCGTCATAGCCAGTGCATCGCCGATCGCGAGTGCGACAGTCGTGCTCGTGGTGGGCGCCAGGTTCAAAGGGCACGCTTCCTGATCGACTGACGCGTCGAGCACGGCGTCGGCGCGGTGAGCGAGTGTCGAATTAAGATTGCCGACGATGGCGATGATCGCGACCTGACGGTTCTTGAGATAAGGCAACATGCCGACGAGCTCGTCAGTCTCGCCGCTGTTGCTCAGAACGATCACGACGTCGTCTGCTTGGACGATGCCGAGTCCGCCGTGCAACGCGTCGGATGGATGCAGGTAAAGCGCGGCGGTGCCAGTGCTGGTCATCGTCGCCGCGATCTTCTGTCCGATTATTCCTGACTTCCCAACGCCCAGGATCACGACTTTTCCCTTGCAGCCGGCGATTAGTTCCACCACGCGCTCGACTTGGGCCGCGTCGAGGCGGGTCGCTGTTTGTGCGATTGCGTTCGATTCCAGCCGCAGCAGGTCCTGCACGTCCGACAGGTGGTTGTTCGTCATTGCGGCCTTTGATATACGACTCGGCTCGCATTTGGCAAGTCGCGCAGTCGTAAGTTATAGTCCGGGCTCGTTCAGATTACATTCAGACTTAAGTCAGGGGTGAGATGGGACTAAGCCTGCTTCCAAAGGAAGAGCAGTATTTCGACCTGTTCACGCAGATGACGCTCTACATCTCGTCAGCAGCGCGCGAACTGAAGGAGATGCTCGCTGACAAGCACGGCGATTACAGCGAGTACGCGCAGCGCATCAAGGGCCTCGAGCACGCTTGCGACGAGCTGACGCACACGATCTCGACGCGGCTTAACAAGTCGTTCATCACGCCTTTCGATCGCGAAGACATTTACATGATGTCGACGGCGTTCGACGACATTGTAGACCTCATTGACGACGCCGCGCGGGCGATCATCATTTTCGACATCAAAGAAATCAATGATTACGCGCGCGACTTTGCGGATGTGATCGAGCGCATGGCGGAACAGTTGAAAGAGATCGTTTCGACGTTGAAACGTCCGAAAAACATCACGCAACGGCTGGTTGAGATTCATCGACTTGAGAACGAGGGCGACGACATCTATCACGCCGCCATCGCCGAACTCTTTCACGATCCACCGGATGCGTTGACAGTGATCAAGTGGAAAGAGATCTACGAGAAGCTAGAGGCGGCCGTCGATCGCTGCGAGAACGTCGCAAACATCATCGAGAGCGTCATCATCAAGCACACTTAGAACATTGCCGATTGTCAATTGGCGACTTGCCGATTGTTATTTGCGAATCGCGCATGAACTGAAATCGGCAATTGGCAATTGGCAATCGCCAATCGAACTATGACTGCAACCCTGGCCTTCGTCATCATCCTCGTCTTTCTCGCCCTCATCTTCGATTACATCAACGGATTTCACGACGCCGCCAACTCGATCGCGACAGTCGTCTCAACTCGCGTCCTGTCGCCGGGCATGGCCGTCGTGTGGGCGGCATTTTTCAACTTCATCGCCTTCGCCGTCTTCGGCACGCGCGTGGCGAAAGCGATCGGCGACGGCGTACGCATGGACATCATCAGTCCCGAGCTGCGTCTGTACGTACTGCTCGCAGCATTACTCGGCGCCATTATCTGGAACCTCATAACGTGGTACCTCGGACTGCCGACGTCCAGCTCGCACGCACTGCTCGGCGGTTACGCCGGCGCCGGCATCGCAGCGCACGGCGGCGTCAGTGGACTCCTCAAAACAGACGTCTGGTTACGCACGTTGAAGTTTATCGTGCTGTCGCCGATGATCGGGATGTTTCTCGGCTTCGCGTTGATGGTGGCGGTCTTCTGGATCTTCCGCCGCTTTTCGGCAGCGAGAGTCGACAAGATCTTTCGTCGTGGTCAGCTCTTCTCCGCCGCTGCGTTTTCGTTGGGCCACGGCGGCAACGACGCGCAAAAGACAATGGGCATCATCACGGCCGTGCTGACGGCAGGTGGCGTGTGGGGACTCTCGTATGGACCAAACGGCACGCTGCCGCCAATTCCGACTTCAGTCGTGCTCGCGGCGCACGCCGCAATCGCACTGGGAACGTTGTCCGGCGGTTGGCGCATCGTGCACACGATGGGCACTCGCATCACCAAGCTGAAACCGGTCGGGGGGTTCTGTGCCGAGACCGCCGCCGCACTTACGCTTGCCTACGTTACGCTCACGGGAACACCGGTTTCGACCACGCACACGATCACAGGTTCGATCGTCGGCGTCGGCGCCACACGCAGGTTATCGGCCGTGAAATGGGGCGTCGCCGGTCGCATCGTCTGGGCCTGGATTCTCACCATCCCCGCCGCAGCCTTCGTCGCGGCAATGTCCTTCTGGATTGTGTCTGCGATACACAAGTTGGCGGGCTGGTAGATTGATAACCGCATCATCATGCTCAAATTGCCCTTCCACTCCAAAGGTTAGGCGGTTAGTAGGTCTTTCAAATCCCGAATCCGCTTTGCTGAGGTTCCTGCCATTTCGACAGTTATATTTGATCGACGAATCAACCCCACAGAAATTGTAATAACCAAAGTACCAGCTTTCAGATTCTTCCCCTTTGCTAAAGCGATTCGTCAATCGTTCAATCCTGGCTCGATACCGACGCGGCATGATATTTGACGAGGGGTACAAAAAGGGTTACAAAAAGGGGACACTCTTTGAAACATGCCATTTTGTTTTAGGCCCGCGTAGCTCAGTGGATTAGAGCGTTCGCCTCCGGAGCGAAAGGTCGCAGGTTCGACCCCTGCCGCGGGTACCACTTTCTGGACCTCCGGTCGCCCACACACTGTTATCTGAAAATGATTCGGAGGAAGCACTTCAAAAGTTTTTGTTGGGCCCAGGCAGTAATATCAATAAGCGTGTGCGTGAACTCGCAGCCGACGAGTTGAAGAAATGTGTAATAGACCTCGCCCGGTGGAAGGGCTGGGTTGCGCTGCTAAGAACCAAGGCGTACTTCAAGAGGGAAATGGATTCACAGGGTTGGGATGATGCAATTGGGAAAGTAACCG
>DASTOZ010000468.1:0-3191 GCA_035762365.1 Pyrinomonadaceae bacterium
CAAGGAAGGTTTGGATCTATTCGACCAGAAGATCGGGAGCCGTATCGAGCGCCTGCCCGGTTTTCTCGGCTTCAAAGGACTGACCGAACGCGTCGCGCCGATCGTGCAGGCTTGATTGGTGTTAAATATGGAGGATTTGCCAGCGGCCCCGGCCGACGGCAAGCAGAAGGTGCGTATTCTTATGGTAAGCGGATCGCTTTTACCAGCGCTCCTGCTTCCACGGATTTGAAGCCGGCGGGGATGATCACCAGCGCGGTGGTCAGTGCAAAGGAAACGAAGTCTGACGAGCCGCCCCACTTGAGTGGAAACGCGATCAGTTCGCCGTCGTCGTTGGTCATCAACTGTGCGGGAAGATAAGTCTCACGGTCCATCGTTCCCTTAACAGCGCGCGCGAGCAACACTGACTCCTGTTTCAACACCGGCTCGTTCGCTCCCTGCATCACGAGCAGTGCGGTGCGCGCGAACAAGTTGAACGTTACTGAAACGGAAACCGGGTTCCCGGGCAGACCGAAGACGAGCGCGCCACCCGGAAGCCGTGCAAACACGATCGGCTTACCTGGCCGGAGCGCGACACGTTCGAAGAAGATCTCCGCGCCGAGCTCTTTCAATGCGTTCTTCGTCACATCGTAGACGCCCATCGACACGCCGCCCGACGTCACGACGACATCAAAATTCTCTGCGGCTTGACCAATCTGGCGTGTAAGCAGCGACGTTTCGTCGCGCGTGAGTGAAAGGCGTTGGACCAGGGCGCCGGCGAGCTCCGCGTAGGCGCTGATCGAGTAGTTGTTTGAGTCGCGAATCTGGTCCTGTCCGGGTTGTTCGTCGACGCTTACAAGCTCGCTGCCTGTTGCAGCAACCGCGACGCGCGGACGTCGCGCTACTTCTACTTGCGCGTAACCAAACGCCGCGAGCACGGCCATCATCGCTGCATTGATCGTGACGCCGGGTCGCAAGATCGTTTCACCCGCTGCAATCTCCTCGCCTCGTTTCACAATCGACTTACCGTGTTCAACCGGCGAGAGCAGTTCGACAACTGTGCCGTCCTTCAGTTCGTGAGTGAGTTCGACCTGCTGAACGCTGTCGGCGCCTTCGGGCACGGGGGCGCCGGTCATGATGCGCACGGCCTCGCCGGAGTTCATTCGCTGGCGCCAACCTTTACCAGCCGCAGATTCTCCGACTATTCTTAAACTAACCGGCGCGTTGGTTGTATCGGCGGCTTGCACGGCATAGCCGTCCATCTGCGAACGATCGAATGGCGGAAGATCGGAGTCGGCGACGACTTCCTGAGCCAACACGCGGCCGAGCGCGTTTGGCAGTTCGACTTTCTCGCTGCCGAGCGAAACGGTTTGTTGTCGGACGATTTGAATCGCTTCAGCGACGGAGATCATTCCTGCTTGTGCCTCTTGTGTCTTCCTTTTGTGCCTTTTGTGGTTAAAAACCGAAAGGCCGGTTTTGGACCGGCCTCTCAAGGTTGGCGGAGACATTCAGCCTCGATTGGTCACCGTCCTCACCCCGGCAACCACATTCACCGTTGACGGGAATTTTAGTCAAAAAGCGCGGCGGGTCAATAGCGTTGCGCAATTTAATTTGTACATACGGCGGCGAACAGAAGGGACGCGGAAAACGTTTATGTTTTGTAGTTTCACTCCCTTAGGCGGTCACGCTTGGAGGCGGCTATGAAAAATCATGAATACCATGGGTGTGGAAATGTCGGAAAGTGGGTCGGCATGTTGTTTGGCGCGCTGGGTGTCGCCACGGCATTTCTGATGGTGTACCTGATGAATGGCGGCTGGTTGATCGGTCTGGATCCGGCAATAGCAGTTGGCCTGGTGGTTGAGATTTTTGCAGCCGCTTTCCTGGGAGAAAGGGCGGGACGATATCTTTGCGGGAAGGGGAATCCACTGGGCCGCGCTATGCTGGTTGGCGTGGGAGTCGCGTTTGGCTCGATAGCGATTGCGGTTTACGCGGGGACAATCGCCGGCGTTGTGGCCCACCCGAGCGAGTTCTTCGGCAACTCGCATATCGGCGTGTTAAATGTCCTGTCGGTCTTGTTCTTTCCCTTGTTCATGGTATTGTTTTTCGGGGGAATCCCTGCGGCAGTTCTCGGCGTTGTTTACGGGACTCTGATCCATGTTCGGTTGCAAAAGTTGAACCCCCAGTAGTCCATAGTCCCTCTGATTCAATGAAGCGGGCGAATTACAAGCTCCTCTTGTCGTTCTTTTTGTTGCTGCTGTGCGGTCACGTTTCAGTGGCTCAAAAGAAAGCGCCTCTGCGCGCCGACTGGCTCGCGATGGACATCGCGAATCTCGAACGCATCCTGCCGCAACTGAAGCAGAACGAACCGCTCACTGTCGCAGCGCTCGAACGGATCTTCGATTCTCCGGGCTCGAATAATCACTTCGACTGGATAGGTCGCGACAAGCGTTTGGGCTATGGCGCGCAGACGTTTGTTTTTTCGAAATCTGGTGGCTACACGTCTCTCAGAGTCACGGGTTTCGTCTTTAACGGCACCATCGGAAACTACTCGATTACACTCCACAGCCTTGCCAGTTGGCCCAGGATAAAGAGCGTTCTCGTCGACACGTGGAACCGCAACGGCGGGCCTGAGTTCACGGAAGCCGAGGACGGCCTCCGTCACAAGCGCGAATTCGCGAGTGTCATTGCGGATTACAAGAAAGCCGTCGCTGATCAGCTCGGTGAGATGCAGCCGGTGAACGTGCCTGCACAACTCAAAGACGGTTACGAACTGCTGATCTCGCCAGGAAAGAACTCGGTTGTAGGACAGGGCGGCTGCGGCTACGGCGCTGTGACTCCTCCCGGCAAAGAAGCAATTGACGCAATCGTTAAGGCCCAGCGGCTCGACCTTCTCGCTAACGTCCTCAAGGGCTACAACCCCGGCGGACGCGTGTACGCCGCCGTCGCTCTCACCGCGATGCAGCGAAAGGGCGTCGAACTCCCGGGCGACACTCTCGCCGCACTGGAACTCGTGCGCAACCTGGATCTCCGCGTCGAAACCTGCGAGGGCTGCATTTTCAGTTTCCAGACAGCAAAAACGATCATCGACGAATGGCGTTTTGACATGCGGTGAGGCAGCGGGCAAAAAGCAAGACCTGCCGAGTGGCAGGTCGGTGGTTCGCTAAATTTAGTGGCGGAGCCGACGGGACAATCTTCGCAACTTTTCCTGTCGCCAC
>DASTOZ010000469.1:0-5322 GCA_035762365.1 Pyrinomonadaceae bacterium
GAAGCTTCCCGCCGGCGTGATCAAAACGTTTATCGATCGCACCATCTTTGCGATCACTCAGGAAGAGTCGCGTTACACACTTTCCGGCGCCAAGTTTATGCTCGACAACACCGGCGCTCGCATGGTTACCACTGACGGACATCGCCTGGCTTACGTCGAAAAGAAAAACATCACCAAGAACGGTTCCGACGCGATCGACACGTTGATTCCCCGCAAGACTCTTGCCGAGTTGACCAAGCTGACGGCGGGTTTCGATGAAGAGATCAGTTTGGGTATGGATGAGAACCACATCTATTTCCAAATTGGTCCAAGGCTGTTGATTTCCCGGATGCTGTACGGGCAGTTTCCAAATTACGAAATGGTGATGCCGAAGAACAATGACAAGTCAGTCGAGTTCAACAGCAGTTTGTTGAACCATGCGATTCGACGAGTGGCGTTGATGGCTGACGAGAGATCGCACGCGATTCGTTTCCATCTCGAGCCAAACCAACTCGTGATCAGTTCACAAAACGCAGAAGAAGGCGAAGCAAACGAAACGCTTCAAACAGACTACGCCGGCGACATAACCGATATCGGTTTCAACGCGCAGTACCTGCAAGAGTTTCTAAACGTAATCGGCGACGCGAAAGTAGCGTTTGAGTTCAAAGACGGTAACTCGCAAGCGCAATTGAAGCCGTCTGAGAATGGTGATTACGAGTACAAGTACATCGTGATGCCGATGCGCATCTGATGCTTCTGGTCCTCGTGTTAATATCGCTGAATGCTGCTCGCTGAAATTGAAGCGACAAACTTCAGGAACCTGAGTGGGAAGATTGTTTGGGGGCCGAAGCTCAACATCATTTATGGAAATAACGGGCAGGGAAAGACCAATTGGCTTGAAGCGATCTATCTCCTTGCCCGCACGAAATCATTTCGCACTCAACGACTCCAGGAATCGATCAAGTTTGGCGCGCCAGTCGCGGTTGTTAGAGGACGAGTTACGAGCGGCGGGGATATCGAAAGAGATTTACAAGTAAGCCTTCACGACAACTCAAAGACGATCTTCGTCAACTCAAAACGCGAAACCCTCACACGCTACTTAACTCAACTACAGGTCTTCTCATTTACTGCCAGCGATCTTGAAGTGGTCCGCGGCACTCCCGAGGCACGACGGCGTTTTCTGGATCGCGGGATCTCATCGATCAGACCTGCTTATCTAAAAACGATCGCCGACTACAACCGCGTCATCAAGCAGAAGAACAAAGTACTCCAGGCGGCGAACGAGAATGAGTTTTCGCTCGCTAAGACTGAAGACCTGATCGGTCCATGGAATGAACAGTTAGCTAAACTCGGAGCGGAAATGCATCGCCAGCGCGAAGAATATGTGGCCGGCCTAAACGGAGTACTCGAGCGCCAACTCTTCGAACGCAGGGACGTTACGACGCGCTATGTTTCGTCGCTTGAGGGAAAGGGAGATTTGAGTGATTACGAGTCGCTTCTGCGTTCCAGATTAGGCGTCAGACTGGTCGCTGAAGTAGCCGCCGGACACGCCTTGATCGGCCCGCATCGTGACGATTTGGAGATCCATCTGGATGGCCGGGAAATTCGGGCCTACGGGAGTTCCGGACAGCAGCGTAGTGCATTGTTAATATTAGACTTAGCGGCGATTTCGTTGTATAATTTGACCGCGAATGACCATCCGGTTTTCATCGTCGACGATGTCGACGCCGAACTGGACGAGAAAAGGATTACGCACCTTCTGGAATACCTTGAAAATCGCACACAGACCTTCATTACGACCTCAAAGCGGAATCACGTCGAAGGTTTCTTTTCAAGGGCGAATGTCTACGAGATCGCGGAGGGTAGAGTGCGGAGCAGTCAGGCGCGATCTGACTTGGCTTCGGCCGGCTCAACTCTCGTTTAGTAGTGTGTTAGCGCAGTTAGGAGAAATAGATTGTCAACAGTAGGACCAACAGAGCCAAACGATCCGAAAGGACCAACCATCAACAAAAAAGGATCAGCCTACGATTCGTCCTCGATCACTATCCTCGAGGGCCGCGACGCTGTCCGCAAACGACCCGCCATGTACATCGGGTCGACGGGCGAGATTGGTCTTCACCACATCGTCTACGAGGTTGTTGATAACTCGATCGACGAAGCGCTCGCTGGTTTTTGCGATACGGTTGAAGTCGCCATTCACCTCGACAACTCGGTCACCGTCATCGACAACGGTCGTGGTATTCCCGTCGACGAGATCAAAAAAGAGCGACGCTCCGCGGCCGAAGTGGTGATGACGAAACTTCACGCCGGCGGCAAGTTTGATTCAAACGCTTACAAGGTCTCCGGAGGACTGCACGGCGTTGGTGTGTCGTGCGTCAACTTTCTTTCCGAGCATCTGCACCTGGAGATCTGGCGCGAAGGCAAAACTTACGAACAGGAATACAAGCGAGGCATTCCGGTCGCACCGCTGAAGCAGACCGGCAAAACCCGCAAACGCGGAACGAAGATCACGTTCCGCCCGGACCCGCAGATCTTTACCGAAACTGCTTTCAGTTTCGACAAGCTCTCCGAGCGGCTGCGCGAGAAGGCGTTTCTGAACAAAGGCATTCGCATCACGATTAAAGACGAACGTGAAGAGCCAGAGCGTTCGCACGAGTTCTACTACAAAGGCGGAATCGCGGAGTTCGTCAAGCATCTGAACAAGAACAGGGCAACGCTGCACGACAAGCCGATCTATTTCGAACGCGAGTCGGACAATCTGTCGATTGAGGTCGCGATTCAGTACAACGACGGCTACGACGAAAAAGTTTACTCGGTCGCCAACAACATCAACACGGTAGACGGCGGCACGCACCTGTCGGGGTTTCGCTCGTCGTTCACGCGCACTATCAACGCCTACGCGCAATCGTCCGGATTGGCGAAGAACTTCAAGGGCTCGCTCACCGGAGACGACGTTCGCGAAGGACTCGTCGCCGTGATCTCGGTAAAACTGCCCCAACCGCAGTTCGAGGGGCAGACAAAAGGAAAACTCAATTCCGACGTGAAGGGCGCCGTCGAATCGTTCCTGAACGATCGGCTGACGGAGTTCTTCGAGCAGAACCCGCCTGTAGCCCGCAAGATCGTCGGCAAGGCACTGGACGCCGCCCGTGCTCGTGAAGCGGCGCGTAAGGCGCGGGAAATCGTCCGCAAGGGCGCATTGGGCGGCGGGATGCTACCGGGCAAGCTCGCTGACTGCCAGGAGCGCGACCCGGTGCTTTCCGAAATTTACATCGTCGAGGGCGATTCGGCCGGCGGTTCTGCGAAGCAGGGCCGCGACCGGAAGAACCAGGCCATCCTGCCGCTCAAGGGCAAGATTCTGAACGTCGAGAAGGCGCGCTTCGACAAGATGCTCGGGCACAGCGAGATTAAGTCGCTAATCACCGCGCTGGGCACCGGGATCGGCAAAGACGACTTCGACATCAGCAAGCTCCGGTATCACAAGATCATCCTGATGACCGACGCCGACGTCGACGGTTCACACATCCGTACTCTGCTCCTGACGTTTTTTTACCGCCAGATGCCGGCGCTGGTCGAACGCGGACACGTGTTCATCGCGCAGCCACCATTGTTCAAAGTAAAGCGTGGTAAGAAAGAGGAGTACATCAAAGACGAAGGCTCGATGTTTCGGTACCTGATGCGGCAGGCGACCAACGACATTAGCGTCAAGTCAGCCGGAACTGGCCAGCCGATTGAAGGCCGTCAATTGGCTCAAGCACTTGAGCGTACCGTAGATTTTAAGAATTACTGTGAGAGGGCTGCGAGACGCCTCGCAGGCGACGCGACGCTGCTGAACGTGCTGCTCCAGGCGCTTGGTGGACGCAAGGGCGTTATGCGGAAAGACGGACAAACCCTTCGCAAAGTCTTCGAAGATGGCGACCTGATGGCCAAGGTCCAAACGGCCATGGAGAAGGCCCACTACACGACCGAATTGAACACTGACGAAGAGCACGGTCTGTGGGAGATCGAAACCGTCGCCGCTTCCGGCGCCGACATCGTCATCGATTGGAACCTGGCGAGCTACGTCGAGTTTCAAAAAGCCGTCGAGCTCTTCATGACGCTCGAAGACACACTTGCCGGTCCGTTCATATCCGGTGAGAACGGCGCGAGCGAGGAAGTGCCGACACGCGAAGCCTTACTCGACAAGGTGCTGTCGGCCGCGAAGAAAGACCTGTCGATTCAGCGGTACAAAGGACTGGGCGAGATGAACCCGGAAAAACGCACTCTGCTGGAAGTCCGCATCGACGACGCGATCGAGACTGACTCAATCTTCACCGTGCTGATGGGCGACGCCGTCGAGCCGCGGCGCAAGTTCATCGAAGACAACGCGCTGGATGTGAGAAATCTCGACGTCTAAGTCGATTCGCCTTCACGATATCGTTCAACTCTAAATCGCGAGAGCTTGACCGGCGTTTCAGGTGAAATGCCGGCTTTTCTTTTGGCAATCTCGACTTGCTGCGCGGCCGTCGCGACTCCCGGAATGTCCGGCAGCAGCAAACCACGCCGCGACTCGCTTTCGTCCTCGACAATCACACCGTAAATCGACGGATCCAGTTCTTCCATCGAGGCTGGTTCCGCCGGGAGTAATACGTCGACGGAGTAGACGAGATCGGCGAGCTCCGTTTCGCGGACCGAATCGAAGCGGGGATCGTTTGTTGCGGCGCTGATCGCGTTCGCGACGATTTCCTGGGCCAGCGTATCTTTTGACGGCTCGATCGTTCCGATGCACCCGCGCAATTCTCCGTCACGCGTTTTCAAACACACAAAGCAGGGAGCGCGTGCTGCGAGCAGACCTTCCTGCGAGATAAACGGTTCGAAAACCGCGCCGGTCAACGTAAACGTTTCGACGGCGCGGCGAGCGAGGCGGGGTAGATCTTCAGGATTGTCCCCGGTGAGATCGGCAGGCGTGCTGGTTATCTGGGCCACCAGATAGCCGACGCCGAAGGGCGCTTCGTAACTCATCACGTCACAGTTCAGAGGCAGTTCCGAAGCCGCTCCGATCGCCACGAGCATCGATCGATACCCGCATTCGCCCGCGAGTCGGCGCAAGCTATGGTCTATCTCGACGATTCGCTCCGGCTCGTTTGCGCGCAGCGCCTTAACAACTTGTTCGTCGAAAAAGTGTGCGGAAGGATTGTACCCGGCCGGAGCATCCGGCTTGAGGCGATGACTCAAATCGCCGCTGGCTATGAACGCCACGCGACGTCCGACCTGGTCCACGGCCCTCGCGATGCACGATCCAAAGCGAAGATGATCGTTGTTCGACAGGAAACTGTAGCCCAGCGCGACGACTCGTCCCTGCCAACC
>DASTOZ010000470.1:0-2867 GCA_035762365.1 Pyrinomonadaceae bacterium
ACGACGCGATCAGTTACACCAAAGGCTGCTACGTGGGCCAGGAGATCATCGTTCGCATCAAACACCGCGGGCACGTTGCGAAAAAGCTGACGGGGTTGACGTTCGATGGAGCAGTTCAAGAGACGATGATTACGTCCGAAGACGGAAAAGAGATCGGCCGCGTAACTTCAGCAACCTACTCTCCCAAACTCGAAAGTTACATCGCGCTGGGCTATGTGCGATACGAGCATCTCAACCCGGGAACAAAGGTGAAAGCAGGCGACGTTACGGGAACTGTTACGGAACTCCCTTTCGTGCGTGGTAGTTGGTATGACTGAAAAAGACCTCGATTACGCCCAGGCGCAACTCGCCTACTCGATCATCGAAAACCTGATCGAGCACACGCGCATCCTCAGCGACCTGATCGCGTTGATGGCCCAGGTGCTCGACGAAGACACCACTAAAGCGCTCACGCAAACGCCAACCTGGACCGCCTATCTCGACAGCCGTCGCTCGCTCGAAAAAACAAAGGCCGACGTGGAGAAGTTTGCTGAAGTGTTGAAGGAAATGAAACCCGATTAGTGAGTGACGGTGAGCGCCATGTGGCGCGCGATCGCTTTGATTGATCGTTGCATATCAGCGTCGAAGTCAAAACTCACGCCGCCAAGCTTCACCGCTAGTGTCTTCGCCGCCGCTAGCTTTTTAAATTCGTCGTACGGGATCAGAAACACCATTCGCTCCGCGATCCACGGCTTGCCCGGCACCGGCCTCGCAATCGCACTCCGATTAGAGCTGAAATGAATCTCCTTGCCGTCGACTACGAATACCACGTACAGGTCCGTGTTCAGTTTGCGGGCTTTGACGACTGAAACGAGCTCGAAGTTCACGGTTTGCGGGGGCGACGGGAACATCGAGAGGCTCGAGTAATAAACGGAGAACGTCAGACTCTGATAGCGGTCCTTTGGCCCGGACAGCGTCGTCGAAGGCACGCGAATGGTGGTTTCTTTTTTCTGTCGGTCGTGAGTCGTTTGGAGTCGCGACAGATCCTCGTCCTGCGGAAAGAACACGAGCAGCGAAAGGATGAAGCTGGTGATTAGGACACGCGACATTTGATGAGGTTGATTATACCCAACAGGCGGCTCTTAACGTCGACAACTTCCAGTCCCGCTTCGCTCACCATCTTCGCCGTTTCGCGATTCACGTGATCGTCGAAGAGGCGTGTCGAAAACACGTTCAGCAGATCGAAGACTGGGCCAAGAAGCCCGCGCGGCCGCACGTGTTCGAGTAACACGACCGTGCCGCCAGGCCGAACGACCCGCTTCAACTCTGCAAATGCCGCCGCCGGATGCTCAACGGAACAGAAGACGAGCGTCGCGAACGCTGCGTCAAAAGAATGTGTTTTGAAAGGCAGGTCTTCGGCGCGATTTTGGAGTAGTTCAACTCCGGGCGGTCGCGCTTTCGTGCTGGCGATGTTCAGCATCTCGCGGCTGAACTCAGTCGCCACGCCGTGCGCGTCCCGCCGGTAGTGCACGAAGTTCAGACCCGTTCCGGCGCCGATCTCGAGAATGTGACCGCGCGGTAGTTGACGGAGAGTTTCCTGGCGAAGCTTGACGAGGCCCCAACGTTGGAACGGGCCCATAACGCCCTCGTAATACGGGGCTACGTTGTCGTATCGGGCAGGCTTGTTGGAAACCATCGATCAACGGATCGTCATGATCACCTGACGCTCGCGTCCGCCGTCAAACTCGCACAGAAACACGCCTTGCCAGCGGCCGAGCAACAGCTTTCCGGCTTTGAACGGGATCGTGACGGACGATCCGGTCAGACTCGCTTTGATGTGTGCGTCGGAATTCTCTTCGCCGTGGCGAAACCCCATGCCGTGTTGAGGAATCAGCGTTCGCAGCGCGTGCAGCATGTCGCGCGGCACGTCAGGGTCGGCGTTTTCGTTGATAGTTAGACCGGCGGTGGTGTGTTGGACGTACAGGACGACGATGCCTTCCTGCACGCCCGACGATTTTAGCTTTTGGTTGACAAGGTTGGTGAACTCGACGAGCTCTTCGCGAGCATGAGATCGAACGTTGAGTGTGTAGAACACGGAACTTACTCGTGTTTCTCGCCCGAGGCCTTCCGCCTGAGCAACTTCCAACCCGTCGGCAGCACTGCGGCGGCGAGGGCGATCTTGACGATGTCGCCCGGAATGAAGCGCAACACTGCGAGCGAAAAACTCACGTCCGGCGGCGTGGTTGTGATGACGGTGTACCAGACCCAACCGGCGCCGAGAATCACCGCCGAACCAATCGCCATCGCGATAACCGCGGTGTGATAACGCTTGTCCCACCCGAACTCCGCGAACGCACCGGTGACGTAGGCGGCGGCTGGAAACGCGATCAGGTAGCCGCCGCTTGGTCCCAGGAAGCGCGCGATGCCGCTTCCGCCCGCGGCGAAAAACGGTAATCCGAACGCGCCTTCGACCAGGTAAGCAATCACCGCTGCTGCACCGAGACGCGAACCGAGCAGTGCGCCGGTCAGCAATACGGCGAATGTTTGTCCAGTGATGGGAACGTCGCCGATCGGAATTGCAAACTGGGCGCAGGCGGCGATGAACAAACTGAAAACGATCACTAGACCGAAGGATCGCGTCCAGTCGAGTGGCGCGAGCGCCGCGCCGATCAGAGTGTCAGTATTCGCGTAACTGTTCATAATCGTGGTCTTGGGGTTTTTGGACTTTGGTCTTGGATCGTGGCCTTACAAAAACGCTCGCAATAGTACAAAGGGCCAAGGTCCAAAAACCAAAGACCGGCTTTCTAGTCTCCTGCGGCGGACTTCACAACCTCGCGCTCGGCCGGCCTCGGCTCCATCGCCATCGTTCCGATGCGCATACCGTGGAA
>DASTOZ010000471.1:0-4345 GCA_035762365.1 Pyrinomonadaceae bacterium
AGCTTCTGCGCATTAGTCATCACGCTGTCGCGCGGATTGAGCCGGACCTTCACGACGTGAGACTCGAACGGCAGCACTTCAGCGTCCGGGTTCTTGCGTAGCACGGCGGCCGCGAGCAATGCCGCGACGTCGATGCAACGCACGTTAGTCGCTGAGCCCTTGCGGTATCCGGTCACTGGTGACGACATTGACCCCGACACGTCCGGACAAACGTAAACCTGTCCGTCGATCGCCGGCACGTTCGCAATCGCGATCTCCATCGCATCCTGGAGCGCTTCACAAACAGCGCGTGGGATGGCGCTGTTTTCGTCCGCCATGCGATAAGCCACGAGTAGCTGGTACGGAAACACGCGGGCCTTCGCGATTGCGACTGCGTCGCGCAGACGATTCGCGATCAGCTCGGTCATGCCAGGCTGACCGAACACGCCATGACGTGCGAACGTGTTCAGGTTCATGCGCGTCATCTGCCACGGAGCACGACGCGCAATCTCCGTCCAGTCTTTCGTGCTCAACGGCAACGCCGTCAGCAACTGGAACGGCACGTCGGGAACCTCGAGTGACTCACCGTACTTGAACGCTTCGAAGTTGCGAACCAGCTCCGGCAACTTGTCGAACGCGTAATCGCGGCCGATGAAGTAACCGAACAGTGCTTCGCGCGCTGCGTCCTTCGGCTTCGGGTGGACCATCTTCACGATGTCACTCAATGAAGGATCCTGACCGACGTTTGCCTTGAACAACGCTTCCGGATGACGAGCGTCGAGCCACTCGCGCACGAGGCGCTTTGGCGCTGTGCCAAGAGACTTGCGGCCCACCACACCCGAACGCGCGATCTGCACGAAGTTGCGCAGCATCTTGCCGTTGTCGATCACGCGCGGGAAGACGATGTTCAGCAGTTCTCGGTCCTTTACTGACAGCACGGCGCAAAGCAAGGCCGGCATGTCCTTCATGTAACCGCGTTCGCGGCAGAACACGGCTGTCTTCGCGATGAACTCGGCGTCGAGATCGGCGCAGAGTTCGAGCACGGTCTTTAGTTGTTCGCCGGCGCTCGCGTAGAACGTCGCGTTCAAACACCCGGTGGCGGCGTATTGGGCCAGGCGATGCTTTGGCGAAAGCGCGTACGCCGGAGCGTACTCTTCGTTAATCGCGTCAGCAGCCGGGACCAGCTTGCCGAATAGTGACTTGAATAGTTTCTTGTTTGCCATTGTTCTGCCTCACATTCCGACGATCGAAACACCTGTTTGCGAATGTGGCCCCGGGAGAAGGAGTCGAACCTTCAATTTCGGGGTCAAAGCCCGACGTGTTGCCAGTTACACCATCCCGGAAAAGATTTCGGGGCACTGGGATTCGAACCCGGAACCTTGCGCTGATCTGGCGCTAACACCGCTTATAAGGCGGCTGCTCTGCCGCTTGAGCTATGCCCCGTTGAGAGTTGGTCGCGGCGGCAGGAGTTGAACCTGACGTCTCTCGATTATCAATCGAGTGCTCTGTCGTTGAGCTACACCGCGTTGGTTGATCCGACGGGGCTCAAACCCGCACCTCACGGCTTAAAAGGCCGCTGCTCTGTCACTCGAGCTCCGGATCAAGAGATTGGCTGTGGCGGAAGGACTCGAACCTTCGATGCCGGATTAACAATCCGGTGCCTTACCAACTTGGCTACGCCACAAGAAGCTGGATGCGGCGACGAGAGTTGAACTCGCATCATCTCGTTTACAAGACGAGCGCTCTGGTTCCAATTGAGCTACGCCGCAATGGTGGACTGGGAGGGACTCAAACCCTCACAAGAAGTTTGCAGGACTCCTATGCTCTCGGTTACATCACCAGCCCGTTTGTATTTGGTGGCTATGGGTGGATTCGAACCACCAACCTCGCGCTTATGAGACGCTCGCTCTGCCGTTTGAGCTACACAGCCGTTCAATATTTGGAAGCCCGCGGAGGAATTGAACCTCGTGCCTTTCCGCCCGGCGCTTGAAGGTTCGGTTTAGAAGACCGATGCCGGGAACGCGGGCCACGCATTTTTAAGACGCGCCTACAGTGGAGGCGCCCATGTGAAATCGCAGCGAGAATCGAACTCACAACCTGCTGTTACGCGCGCAGCCGCTCTGCCAGTTGGAGCTACACCGCCCATGCGAACATGGCCGGGGCGTGAGGCCGACGCGCCTCTTCGAACTCCACGTTCCCGGTCAGTCACCGTTCTGCCGGAATGAGTCACGCCCCGATAAGTCGCGAAAAGAATTGGTGCCCAAGGAAGGACTTAAACCTTCAACCTCTGGTTTGTAAGACCAGCGCTCCATCAGTTGAGCTACTCGGGCATGAATTGGTGGTCGGAGTTGGAATCGAACCAACCTTTCGGGTTTTTCAGACCCGTGCTAATCCGTCTCAGCTATCCGACCTTCGTTCTGGGGCCCCTGGCAGGATTCGAACCCGCAGCTTCGACGTTCGAAGCGTCGCACTCTTCCAGTTGAGTTACAGGAGCAATGAATTGAAGCGCGCGGTGAGACTCGAACTCACGATACCGGATTTGCAATCCGGCGCCTTAGCCGCTTGGCGACGCGCGCAAGTTGGAACGGAAGGAGAGATTCGAACTCTCGAGTCGAGTTTGGAAGACTCGCATGTTTCCAGCTACATCACTTCCGCATTGAAACGAATACTGGTCGGGGAGGACAGAATCGAACTGTCGCCACGAGTTCCCAAGACTCGGATGCTGACACTACACCACACCCCGAAAATGAATTGGTGCGCCAGGTGAGACTCGAACTCACAATCCCCTGCTTAAGAGGCAGGTGCCTTGATCCGATTTGGCTACTGACGCATGGCGGAACTGAACGGACTCGAACCGTCATCGGCTTGGTTGACAACCAAGTGCCTCACCTCTCGGCCACAGTTCCGGAGAATTGCCAATCTGCGATTGCCGATTGCCGATTGGCACTTCGCCAAGACTCCGATTGTTAGCGACACCCAACGAAACCGAACAATCGGCAATCGGCAATTGGGCAATCGACAATGTCTTGGGTGGGTCGAAGGGAGTTGAACCCTCACCAGCCGCAGTCACAGTGCGGTGCTCTGCCAATTGAGCTACAACCCACAGACGCAGGCGACAAGTCAAAAGATCGTGACAGCACATTTCAAAGATGTAGTCACGTCAGCATTCGCCCGCGATTTGGTCTGGCCAGCGTTACAAGTCCTGTGCTAAAAACATGGTGTCTTCGGCCTGATGCCCTGAGCCTTTTCTCGGAGATAACGTGTTAAAGCGTCACCCCCCGCTTTGTAGAGTCATCGTTTCAGCTCTACTGTTTGCGATTGTTCTGACACCGGCGGTCCCTCTCCTGCCCCCGGCCGCCCACGCACAGACTCAGCGGTCGACTTTCCCACCCCGCCCTGCAAAACAAGCTGAATTTGTTCCGGGTGAACTGCTGGTCCGTTTCCGTCCGGGTCAAACCGTGGCGAAAACAAAAGGGCGGATTCAACTCTCGATGCTCAGCAGCGGGCGCAGTCTGCCGGTCGAGATCAATTCGTTCGGCGGCTCGGATCTGGTCGAGGGTTTGCGGCTGGCCCGTGTCTCGCCGGAGTCGACCTTCGATGCCATCAAAGCCCTGCGCGCTCGGCCGGACGTTCTTTATGCCGAGCCAAACTACATCCGGCATTTTGACCTTGCGCCAAACGACCCCTTCTACGGATCGCAGTGGCCACTTAAGAATTCTTCGCAGTTCGTCGGCGGCGGTATCAACGCCGAATCCGCGTGGGACACAACTACCGGTAACCAGAACATCGTCATCGGCGTCATCGACTCCGGCATCGACATCGACCATCGCGATCTCAAAGACAACATCTTCGTCAATACCGCCGAAACTCCGAACAACAACATCGACGACGACAACAATGGTTTTGTTGACGACGTAAACGGCTGGGATTTTATCCATAACGACCGGACCGTTTTCGACACTGCGAATGACGATGCTCACGGAACACACGTGGCAGGCACCATCGGTGCTCGCGGAAATAACGCGGCCGGTATCGCCGGTGTTAGTTGGAACGTCCAGTTAATGCCGCTGAAGGCGATTGGAGTTGGCGGCGGCACTGACGCCGTAGTGATCGAGGCTTACAACTACGCGAAGATGATGCGTCAGCGCGGCGTGAATCTGCGTGTGCTCAATAACAGTTACGGTGGGCAGGCTTTTTCGCAATCGCTGTTGAATGCGATCAAAGAACTCGGCGATGCCGGCATACTCTTCGTCGCCGCTGCTGGTAACGACACGCTTAACAACGACTCCGTGCCTCATTTTCCCGCCACCTACGATTTACCCAATGTCATCTCGGTCGCGGCCTCGACGCAGGGCGGTTTTTTTGC
>DASTOZ010000472.1:0-5619 GCA_035762365.1 Pyrinomonadaceae bacterium
AACGGCAGCTTTCGCGATGAGTGCCTGAACGTCAATTGGTTTCTTTCGCTCGAGGATGCGAAAGAAAAATCAGGTTGTTTAAGGAAGAGTATAATGGCTTCAGACCACATAGTGCCTGGTCCGGTCTGACGCCGAACGAGGTGGTCCAACAACACTCTCATGGTCCAATTTTTTCTACTTTAGGCCGGTAGCGAAATTGGGAGGAGCTCAACCCAGGGAAATCTCTACTCACCGGTGGTCCTAAATTCGGGACACTTACACAACAACAAAATTCCTCGAAAGCGACCCCAAGGTCTCTAACCGTGGTAGAGTAGCGCTGCTTCTTTCGGACGGCTGCTGAAAGGAGCAGCGAATGAGAATTCGAATTTGGAAGCCCGGTGAAAAGGGTAATCCTTGCGCCGAGCATTACTACTACCAGTTCTTTCTACGCAAGAAGCGGTACCGAGGCGTTCTGGAAGCTCGTAACCTCGAACAAGCAAAGCAAGCCGCACAAAAGATTTGGGATGATGAGTGGAATCAGAAATATGATCCTGAGCCACCAGAGCCAGAGCAAGTTTTGTTCGGCGACTCTGTAAAAGATGTCTACCTACCCTGGTCTCAGATTCATAAGGGTAGCTACGACGACGATGTACGAATAACCTCAACCCTCACTACCTTCTTTAATGGAAAGAATCTCAGAGACATAAAGCCAGCGATGATCGAGCAATACAAAGCACGACGAATCGGAGCTGGAAGGTCACCAGCAACTGTCAACCGCGAACTTTCCGTGGTTTCAAAAATCTTTACGATAGCGGTCCGTCACGAGAGGGTCGATGCAAACCCGTGCCGGGGAGTAGAACGCTTTGCATTAGACAACGAACGGGTACGCTATCTAACTGAGGACGAGGAGCGACGATTGTTTAAGGCGATGGGTAACAACACGCAGTTGAAAGACATCGTGACCGTCGCCCTGCATACGGGTATGCGTCGAGGTGAGATCTTTAACCTTACCTGGTTTGATCTTGATTTCGATCGAGGCGTGATGCACGTAAGAAAAACTAAGACGAAGCTAAATCGAGTTGTACCGATGAACGCGCGAGTTAGAGAAGTCTTAAATCGACAAAAGCGATCGAGCGAATTTGTATTTACCAGTGAAAAGACTGGCGGTCGTTTGATCGACGTGAAGAAGGCGTTCAGTTCAGCTCGACTCGACGCGGGCATTCCTGATTTTCAGTTAAGGGATCTTCGTCACAGTTGTGCAACTCGGCTTTCAGACAGGGGTGAAGAGCTCGTAACCGTTGCTGAAATCCTCGGTCACACCGATATCAGGAATGACCAAGAGATACTCACACGGCATGCATGAACGAAAGCGAGCGGCTTTGGAAAAGCTGGTTTCTGATCCGCCACGTCAACCTGACGCCAAAATCGTCAAAAAACAAAAACGGCAGGATGCGCGCCCTGCCGTAAGTAACTGATTCTATTGGTGGAGCAGAGGGGGATCGAACCCCTGACCTCCGCATTGCGAACGCGGCGCTCTGCCAAACTGAGCTACTGCCCCACGCGGGTTGTCATATTAGGAAGCGGGCGTGACGGTGTCAAGGATAGCCGCTGACGCGCCGTGCAGTCGCCGTTGACGTGCCCGTGGCTGCTGCGTGCGAGATTCGCACCGAACCCGATCACTGAGCGAGCCCGATCACTCAGCGTACTCGATCGCTCACCGAGCCCCAATCGCTCAGCGAACCCGATCACCTGCCGCCCGCTTTCGCTCAGCCACCTCATCACTCAGCTTTCGTCCAATCCATCTGATAACTCTGATAATCGACCAGCGCGTGGAGCACACGAAGCGCGCTCGGCGTCGTGCTCCAATTGTGCGTGGTGACAACCCGTACGCCCTCGCTCGTCACGACTTCCAGCACGACGGTCTCGGTGTCGGGCGTGGTCTCGTAGTGCTGTGCGAGCTCGAAGAAGTGTTGCTTTTCAAACTCGTACACCAGCAGGTCGAAGTCATGCGGGTCGAAGTTCGTATCGAACTTCCCATCGTAGTCTCCATTGTTTTTGTACCCGATGAACGTGCCAGTGCCGTCACTCCGAAACGTAACGTCGTACACCGAACACTCAAATTGCGAATCGATACCACCCTGCCGCTTCAAAGTGATGGACCGTATTTCGGGCGCGCGCTGATAAAGTCCCGGCAACTCCGCGACCGGCCGCACGACCTGGAAAACAGCCCAGCCAAGAACGAACCCAAGTATCGTTGCGATTACGCGACAACTGATGGCCCAAAGCATAGCACCCCCCAAACTTCACGAGAAAAACTCACGGACATTCGACACCACTGACCCAGGAATGTTCCCGTCGTCAACCGACGAGTCGTGGCTCCACAACCTGCATCATCTCTTCCAATCGTTCGACTCGTTTACCACCACCTTGAGCGAGATCCGGTTTGCCGCCACCGCGGCCGTCGAGCATCGCGCAGGCTTCGCGCATCAGGCCGTTCATGTCACCAGCGGCATCGGCCGAACGGGCGAACACGAGTCGCGCCGTATCTTTGTCGCGCGAAGCGAGCAAAGCGATCGTCCTCGGCTCTCCCATCAGAGCCTGGGCCAGCTTCTTCAACGACTCTGCGTCGCGCGCGTCGAAAACGTGCGACACGAGCTGCACGCCATTCGAAATCTCACGAGCGGACGACAACAGTTTCTGCGCTTCGACCCCCGCGGCGATCTCTTCAAGCAGACGGACGCGACGATGCAGTTCCTTGTTCTCTTCGAGAAGCTGTGCGGCCAGATGCGGAATGTCGTCGCGGCCGCAACTAAACAACGCCGCAACGTCACGCGCGCTGCGGTTCGCTTTCCGATAATCGCCAAGCGCGCGCGTACCCGCCGCGAAATCAATTCGCGTCAAACCCTTTGCACGTTCCCACGATCGCACGACGATCACGCCAATCTCACCCGTGCGATACGCGTGCGTCCCGCCACACGGCGTCAGATCAAACCCATCGATCTCGATCAACCGCAACTCGCCCTCACGCGAAGGTTCCTTGCGCAATGCCAACTCCGAAGCCTCTTCAGAGGTGACGTTCCGAATCGTGATCGCCCGGTCTTCCCAAATGACATTGTTCGCCAGCTCGACCGCGCGTTCGATCTTCTCCGTCGTCGGCTCGGCCAGCTCGACATCGATCTCGCACGACGTTTCCAACACGCGAAACCCGCGAGTCGGCGCATTGAATAGCGCGACAAACGCTTGCGAAAGAATGTGCTGGCCCGTGTGCTGTTGGATATGATCGAGCCGGCGCGGCCAATCCACTCGCCCGCGAACAATCGAATCGAGCGCGGGTGTTGGGCCCTGGACCACGTGGAGCACTCCACGATCGCCATCGTCGATGCACTCGACGACACGCAAACCATCCAGCGTTCCCGTGTCACTCGGCTGTCCGCCGCCAGTCGGGTAAAACGCGGTACGATTCAACACGATCGCAGTCCAACCACTCACGCGCTCAGTAACATCTACTACACGAGCTTCAAACTCGATCAGATGTGAGTCCGAATAATAAAGGCGTTCAGTGACTGGCATGATCCAGTAAGATAATCCGACATGAGTGCTTGTCCACGCAAATTCATATTAGCAATCGCGGTTCTCGCAATCATCAGCGGAGTTGCCCGTTCGCAGCAGACGCCGCTCAAATCGATAAACTACCGGCTCGCGATGTCGCGGCCCACGTCGCATCTCTTCGAAGTCGCAATCACAGTGGAACTGCCGGACGAATTAAGAGACAAGCCGCTTCAGGTCCAGATGCCGAAATGGTCGCCCGGCCGTTACGCTGTTTTTGACTTCGCAAAGAACGTCCAGGAGCTTCGCGCCAACGGCCGGATCACGCGCCTCGACGATCAAACATGGAGCATCGCGCCTGCCGGAACGAACGTCGTCGAAGTCTCCTACAAGGTCTTCGCAAACGATCTCTCCGGCACGTTCTCACAGCTCGACGAACGTCATGCAAATTACAACGGCGCGTCGATCTTCATGTACGTGGCTGGCCACAAAGCCGATCCGGTGAAACTCACGATTCAACCGCCACCGGGCTGGAAAATCGTAAACGGACGCATGGATCACGTGGGCCAAACATCGTGGGACTTTCCAAACTGGGACGTGATGATCGACACGCCGACGGAAATCGCGCCCGACTGGACGCAGGACACTTTTGAAGTCGACGGGAAGAAGTATCACGTCGTGGTCCACTCGTTCGGCGCGGAAGGCGGCAAGCGTCCGGCGCTCGTCAAAGACATCGAGCGCGTGGTGCGCGCCGAGGTCGCGATGTGGGGCCCGCCGGAATTCAACGAGTACACGTTTCTGGTCCACTACGCGGCCGACGATCGTTCCGGCGACGGCATGGAGCACCTCACGTCGACGCAGATCATCGAGCCAGGCGCGCTCGGCGAACCCGGTGTCTACGAAGGAACACTCGGCACCGTCTCGCACGAGTTCTTCCACGTTTGGAACGTCAAACGACTCCGTCCGGAAGAACTTGGACCATGGGACTTCACGCGCCCCTTGCACACGCGCGGTCTCTGGGTCGCCGAAGGTTTCACAAACTACTACGGCCACCTCATGTTGCGGCGCGCCGGCATCTGGAGCGACAAGAGGTTTCTGGACACCGAAGCGCAGACGATCGCGCGCATCGAGAGCGCGCCCGGCAGCAAGTTGATGAGCGCTGAAGAATCGTCGATGTCGGCGCCGTTTCTCGACGACGCGCCGCACGCACAGCTGACCAACCTGCATAACACCGCGATCAGCTACTACCCGAAAGGCGAACTGATCGGCATGGTGATGGACCTGCTGGTCCGTGGCCGCACTAAAGGCCGGGCGTCGCTCGACGAAGTGATGCGAAGGATGTACGAGGACTTTTATCTGAAGAGCTCGAACGGCAGCTACTACCTGCGCGGCCGAGGTTATCAGACGGAAGATCTCGAGCGGATGGTGTCGCAGGTTTCGGGCACCGACTTCACCGATTTCTTCAACCGTCACGTGCGCAGCGTCGAAGTGTTGCCATACGACGAGGCATTTAGCTATGTCGGTTTGCGGCTGGTGAAGACACAGGCGAAAGAGCCGTTTGACGCAGGGTTGTCAGTCGGGTTTGAAGATCGCACCGCTGTTATCGGGAACGTTCGGAATGGTTCGCCAGCGGAAGAGGCCGGGTTGCAAGCCGGGGACGAGATCGTTTTGCTTGCGGGCCGCGAAGTTACGAAAGCGTGGTTGAAGACTCTGGCGCGTTACAAGTCAGGCGATTCGATCCCGATCACGGTCAAACGCGATCGACGAACGATCAGGACGAACATCATTTTGCGCGAGCCGGAACGTTTCGAATATCGGATCGAAGAAGATACGAGGGCCACGTCCGAGCAGAAGGCACTTAGAAACGCGTGGTTAAAAGGAACACGGATTTAAGGAACGATTACCTCAAGTGAGTGTGGTGCGATTTCGAAGCGCATGGGCAGAGCACCGATCAACTCGCCATCGATCTGGACCGGCGCATCGCCACGGGCGACAACACGATCCGTCTTAATAAATTGGACCGCCGGATTGTCGCGCGGCATCCCCGCGCGCATCGCGTGCGACAGCAGTCGCAAATAGCGAAACCGGTTCGAA
>DASTOZ010000473.1:0-2461 GCA_035762365.1 Pyrinomonadaceae bacterium
CAAACAAAGACTGCAATCCCGACGTTTGGGATTGCGGCTGCTATCCGTCGGGCACCTGCGTCCCGTGCAAACCATGCGAGGGACTCATTCCGGATCCACAGAAACCGACTGGTGACCCTTGTAAAGATCCAGGTAGCGGAAACTGCTCTTCGGAGGATCTACAGAAACAGCTTGATGCGCTGACGCAGTGTATCGCCACACAGCAAGGCGAGAAGGCAAAGCTCGACGCTGACATCAAAGCCAGAGCCGAACGGGCCGACGCTTTGAAAAAACTGATCGGAGACTTCGACAAGATAGTCCAAAGTTACAGGGAAGAGCGTTACAAGCTGGTCTGTCGTGAAGACTGCCTGAAGGGATTCCATCGCGACATCAGTCAGCACTTCGCGGACGAGAAAAAGTACCCGCCTGCATACCTCAAGCAATTGGAGAAAGTAATCAACGAGAAGCTTTGCCAGCTTGAGATGAAGAGGTGCTGCCAGATAAACCTCGAAGGAAAGCTGACACAAACAACCAAGTTGCTCCGGAAGCAAAAGGATGCCCAGGACGAACTTGACAGCGCGAACAAAGCCTTCGACATCGTGAAGGACCTTCCGAAATGGATCGGCGATCGGTTCAAAGAGCTGGAGGATCTGCAAAAAGAGATTGCCACGGCATTGAGCGGTACAGATCCGAAAGGCCACCAGGTGGCGTTCTATTTGTTCTATTGGAAGTTCGTTCCCAAACTGTGCAAGTGTTTTCCGTTCCCATTCTGCTGTGGCAAGCCAGGGCAGCCTGCAACGTCTCAACAGAACCGTCTCGATCATCTCGGATGCAAACCCGGCGACTGGCATCCGTCCGCAATTGATGAAGATGACCTGAAATCTCTCATTTGCTGCGCCTCCGACTTTGCTCGCGAGCAGAAGGAAGCGCTTCAGAAGATCACCGAAACGCTCACGGATCTGAACCAAAATCTGACCTTCATCAAGGACACAGCCACAGGCGACGCGAAGACTCTCGAAGATCGGATTAAGACCGCGCTAAACAAGGTGGAAAAGCCGAGCCCCACCAGTACGTAAGGAGATAAAGCCATGCCTGAGTATTTGACTCCAGGAGTCTACGTTGAAGAGTTCGAGATCGGCGCGAAACCGATCGAGGGTGTATCGACGAGCACCGCGGCGTTCATTGGCGAAACCGAGCGCGGGCCGACGTATCCACAACTGGTCACCAGCTTTCCGGAATACCGCCGGATCTTTGGTGAGTTTTTCAATGAGAACAAGTTCATGCCTGTTGCCGTCGACGGTTTCTTCGCCAATGGCGGCAAGCGGTGCTACATCGCGCGGATTATCGACCGCGAAGGTGCGACGACGTCAAGTGCGGATCTTGGTTCCGTCGTCATCAATGCAATCGGTGAAGGGGTTTGGGGGGACCGCATCAGGTTCAGGGTGAAACCCGCATCGACCGAACCCAACGGCTTCCGATTGCAGGTACATTACTGGTCCGCGACGAGGTTGCCGGCGAACCCTGTCGATCCGGCGCCCAGCACTGCAGCGGAGATCCAGGCGACTCGCGTACAGCTCCGCGCCCAACCCGCTACCCAACTCTCGGAAGACTTCGACGATCTCACGCTTGATCCTGCATCGCCGAATTACGTCGAGAAGCGGGTCGGTAAAAACCTTGGACTCTCGTCGCTTGTTGAACTGACACACGTTGTCGGCAACAACACACCTCCCGCTCCTGGTGCATTGACACCGCTAACGGGCGGAGCGGACGGGGCAGACGTCGCTCTCAGCGATTACCAGGGACGGGCTGAGCCCGATCCAAACACCGGACAAAGACGCAGCGGAATCGCAGCGCTGGAAGAACCGGCGTTCGAGGAAGTGGCGATCGTCTACTCACCGAACGCGTTCGATGAAGACGGGTTGGTCGACGCGCTGATGACGCACTGCGAAAACAACAAGTACCGGTTTTTGATTCTCGACTCACCTCGCCGCCAGGCGGTGATTAGCGATATCAATCCACGCAGTGGCTCTCCAAACGGCGCGCGTTCGAGTTTGTACGCGGCGTTTTACTACCCATGGATCAAAGTCTTCGAGCCTGTCTCGGGCGCACGCAAGCTGGTGCCTCCAGGCGGGCACGTCGCGGGGATTTACGCGCGCACGGACATCGAGCGCGGCGTGTTCAAAGCGCCGGCGAATGAAGTCGTACGCGGTGCTCTCGAGCTGGAGTTTGAAGTAACCGATGGCGCGCAGGGCATTCTCAATCCACGCGGCGTCAATGCGATCCGCGCTTTTCCCGGTCGTGGACGAAGAGTCTGGGGCGCGCGAACTCTTTCCGACAACACACTCTGGAAGTACGTGAACGTGCGACGACTCTTTATCTTCATTGAAGCGTCGATCTTCCGCGGCACACAGTGGGTTGTCTTCGAGCCCAACAATGAACGGCTGTGGAGCCGAGTCAAACAAACCGTTGTTGAGTTTCTACG
>DASTOZ010000474.1:0-8449 GCA_035762365.1 Pyrinomonadaceae bacterium
TTGTGGCCAGACGAAGTTAAGAACAACGAGTTGAGCAAGCTGCGTCAACAGCCGCAAGCGTGCGTGCTCGTGAGTAAAACTGCTTACGACTTCTTCAAACACTTCGGCAGTTCACGGCACCGGGATGAGTTGCTGCCCGAAATCCAACGCACAATGAGGCCCATCTATACAGTCCAGGATGTCACGCTGTATAGATTCCTGCCGTGAACGAAATCGCGCGCGTTAGCTGAGCCCGTTTGTAATTGCCTCGCGATACGCAACCGACGTTCGACCGGTTGTTGCGTCGAACCGCCGCAACAGCCTGTGAGCAGACACGCGACGATCGAATCGTAGTTGCGGCTGATGACGCTGACTTCTTTGATATCGAGCGGCGCATTCTGGTCGTAGTCGAACATACGCCGGAGATCGTCGATCGACTTGTCCTGGGCCAAGGTCGAGCCACAACATGCAGCGACGAGAAGAAATAACGAGAAGAATCTTTTCATCTCAGCTCTCTGCGGAAAAAATTTCATAAAAATCTCAGAACTGACGGCGACGACTTTACGCGTTTAAGGAATAGATTGCAGCGGAAGCAGGTACTGCTTATGAAACAGTGTCCCAAGTGTCGGCAATTGTTTGCCAACGACGATCTCAGGTTCTGTCGCTTCGACGGCTCGCGGCTGCTTAGCGAGACCTTGCCTTTAGACGAAGGCCCAACGATCTTGTTGTTACCGGGACAACTCATCAACCGATTTACACCGCGCGAGGAGCTGCCGCCCGGAAGCAAGTCAGGAAAACTCTACGAATGACTAGCCTCACGAGAAATCTTTTCACACCGAGGGTAATAAATTCGAGAGTTGAGCAACTTCTTTCAAGGTAGCCGTTTGGTTGGATGCAAGCGCTGAAGTCGCACACAGGAGGATCAGAAAAGCGATCATAGTTTCAGGAAAGTGTTTTTTCATCTTTACTGAGCGAGAGTCGCGGTCGATGGTCCTACACGGGCGGATCATCATTATCGGCTGACCTGTATCAGTGACGCGGTTTACGGAGGAACCACAGGTGAACGCCGGGAGCGATGCATAGTTGGAGAAGAGTTCCGAGCAGTATTATGAAACCAGCCGCCAAAGCAGGCATGCCACAGCCCGACACTTCACCCCTGAGCTGCGCCTCGCGTAGCCCCGCGAGGAAGAATTGCCGCGAGAGAAAGAAAAACACGACGGCTGGAGCCAGCATTGCGATACCGCGAGCCAACCATCGCGGCAACCGTGACAACCGCAAATACAGTAAAACGCCCAGCAACTGAGGAAAGATCAGCACGCTGAAGAACGTCAGCCATCCCCAAATCATGCCCAGTAAGTCCATCGTAGTATGCCCGTGTTGCTGAAACTAATATGTGCCGACGCCGTGGATCAAACTAAGAACGCTCGTCCACTGCTGCTCTTGCACGCGCTTTCTGCGCGCGCGTTCAACTATTCATTTCAACTGCCGTACCAGATCTTCTGCTTCCAACGCTCGCCACACTGCCAACGCAAAATACGCAGTCGCCTCGCCGCCGATTAGATCGAGCCTTTGCTTTGCTTCCATCTTATCTACGGTATAAGCCTTGCCGGTGATAAACACGCCCGTTTGTCGAGGATACTCCTCATCCGAGAGGTTCTTCGTCAGCGCGCTCAGGCGATCCATATAGACCTTGAAATCTTCAACGGAAAGTCCATCGATCCACGACTTGAATTCCTTTGGCACAGTCCATTGTTCTGCCTGCGGAATCTTCTCACTCACAACTCGCACCATGAGCATCTTCGCCCTCGCAACCCTCTCGCTGTCATTCGTCATAACTTCATGCCCGGTAAATAAAAAATCCCAGTAACAAAGGGAGCAAAAGTAAGAACCAACCACCCAGTGTCACCATCCACGCCGGCGACCTTTTTGAGATGCCTGGGCTTGGGATCGGCCCAACATAGTCGCCGAACTCCTCTGAAAACCAAATGCACAAAAGCGGGAATACGACCATCGCCGCTACCCTCAAAAGCACGACTAACACATCTCTCGCTGATTTCGGTTGGGCGATTAAGAACCCGATCACCAGATACCCGATGGCGACGAGCAACGACAATACTCGGGATAATCCAAGATTGCTGATCCAGTCAGGCATACGCAGTTTGATGTCGCCAAAGTGCTTCCACCGTCCGAATCATCAAAACACGGAACAATTGCGTCCTTCGGATCGGCGCTGTCATGGGCCATCCGAACTATCAATCGAATCCGTTTGGCCGACTCCATAGCGAAAGACGAGCTCACCACCAAGCCACCCCGAGATCGAGATCAGAATCATCCCGACGAGCGATAGGAGAAACGGAATCGTGAGTTTGCGTCCCACAAGTTCACTGTAGCTGCCCAGTCGCAGGAAGAAACTGATCGCAAACACCACGAGCGCGGCGATGTTCAGACGCGCGTGCCAGTTTGCAGCTTTCTTGACCTCGCCATTCTTTATCGTGGACCAATCGACGATGCCCGGAATCGCCGCCACAACGGCCCCCAGGCATCCCGCGCCGAGCATGAACTTCGAAATCACGAGCAGCGTCGGATGCCGCAGAAAATAAAAAAGCACGTCGACGACAAACGAGGTGGTCCAAAGAGCAAGCGGAAACGGAATGATCATCGGGTGCACCGGATGACCGCCAATACTTGCCTTGCTTTTCATCGCAACACTCCTTTCACGGATTGGTTAGAGTGATTGGCTGATTAGGCCCTTAAAAACGATGAACGTAAGCAGCACGAAGAGAATCGGGCCCCAGTACTCAGCCGGTATAAACCAGATCGTATGCCGCGCCTTGGGCACAAGCTTGCGCCCGTGCTGGTCCAACTCCTCGACCTGGAGCGGTTTTCGATTCATTAGTCTTCCCAACAGCCACACGACAATGCCGGCGAACGCGAAGACGAGCAGCCCGACGATCGGATGATGCAGAAAGTAACGCCCGTCGCCCGTGTGGCTCTCAAACAACTTGAGCGCGCCAAAGGTAATCAGGAGAAAGACGACCACCACTATCGGACCCCAGCCTGTGAACAACATACGGTTAGCTCCTCGATCTGTTCAGCTCGACTTCGGACATAATCATTTCAAACATCTCCTCCGGCGAGACGTCCATGTACGCGACTTTGATGTGGATGGGCGACACGTTGTACAGCCGCCAGATCTGATTCGATATCCGCGTGAATGGGGATAAGCGTGACAGGTATTGTTCGCGGTTCGACAAGTCGAGAGAGATGAAGTACGCGCCGCCCACACCCTGCATGCGGACGTTCTTGACGTCGTCCCAACGAATCAGCCCCATCCCCAGCCGTTTATCGTTAATGCCCCGATCAGTGATCAGGAGACACGGCCCACGATCGGACAACTGTCGCACCGCCTGCACGAAGGCGATAACCACTCCGACTGACACGACCCACAGCGCGAACGTCATCCTGCCGATGTAGAAGTAGAGAAAGACGAGCAGCAACACGAGCAGGACGAGGGTTGTGATGATTCTGCGCGGCTGCGAATACGCGGCGAAGATGTGTTTCGTTGGCGTGGGTTCCATGAGTCGAACCTGTTCAGTCGGGGCCAATCAGGGAACGGTATCCGACTTACGGGCATTACTCCGAAAAGTGAGGACTGTCAAGATAAAAAGCGGGGCCGCGTGGGCCCCGCTCGCGAAGAACATCGGCTAATGCGGCAACGGACTCAGCGCAGGTGATTGATAACGGCTTCGTAGTAGATGTCGCCGTTTGGACCATCACGCCGCGTCAGGAATAAGCTGAACTCACCCAGCGCCGGGTGTTTGAGCGGATGAATGCTGGTAAAGATCGGCAACTCGCCGTCCGCACTGAACAGCAGCAGGAACGCATCGGTCGCGATGGCTGTGCGACTGGTGGTCTTCGGCTCATAGGCTTCGACCTTCAGAAGCTTCAGAGTAACGTCCTTGCCCCGAGCGCCAGGCGCCTCAAAGTATCCACCGACATAGGGCTCAAAGGTTTCGCGCGTGAATCCCAAAACGGGGTCGCGCAACACCTGGTCCGAGAGTTGGCCATCATCGCGGGTGAGCGTTTGGGCCAATACTGAACGGGTATTTTCCCAAAACAAAAGAGTTGAAGCGGTAAAGAGTAGGCTTGATTGAACAAACTTGCGGCGGGCTAAAAGCATTTTCTTCGATTCTCCTCGGGAGGTTGATTGTTGCAACAGTCTTGCAGACTGCTGGTCCAAGCTCATCTTGGCGAGATAGCGGGCGATCCAAATTTTCGCCCCCTTGACACGCGGAAAAGAGAACGCAACTGGACCACCCCGCGGAGAAATATTTTGTGGGTATGTACGTTGGCATACGCAGGAAGCGCCTGCGGTTGTCGCGAACCGTGACGCAAAGATTCCGCGCGATTTCATTTCAGTAGCACCACCCCAAAATTCGATTAGAGTCATTGAGCAAAATCACTGATTGCATTGCAGGCCCCGACGCATGCTTGCTCGAATCCGTTCTGCCCACACCTTCTGGTTGATTGCTGGAGTTATTCTTCTCACCTGCCAATCGTCACTGGCCCAGGAACGCGTCTGCGACCCCTCCTTCGAAGACTGCTACTCGCCCCTGATCCAGGCCGTTCAGGTTGAGACCGTCGGGATCGACATGGCTTTTTACTGGATCGAGTTGCCGGAACTTGCGGACGCGATCATCAAGAGACACGAGGCGGGGGTGCCTGTCCGCCTCACGGTTGAACCAAGAGGAAACTTGAGGGCGACGGGAAACCAGGTGCTGCTGGACCGCTTCAGAGCGGCCGGCATCCCCATGCGCTACAAGCTCGGTGACGGCATCGTGCACACGAAAATGTTGCTACTTGCCGGCACATGCACAGTCAGGGTCAAAGCCCACGGGCAAACCAGCAACGCCGGAACGATGCGAATCAGGACTTAAGCCGGGTTCGTCTATTGTTCGGGCGTCGCGACTCTCTTCCAACTGATGGTGCAACTCTGGTTCGGCTTCAGCTCTTCAACCCTGATGAGCGTGTAGTAGTCCGAACGATTCTGGAAAACATTTTCGTCAGGCTTGCGTTTCTCCCTGAAGCGGTGGACCACGTACATGTGGCCAGCCTTCGCTTTGACGAGATGCGGGTTGAGGTTCTCATCGTCGATGTTGTTGCCTGATCGAGGCGGGGGAACGTGAATCCGGCCACACCGCTCGTTCAGACACGGCAAGATGTTCAGCACCGGAACCTGAATGTCGTCGGACCAATTTTTCTCGCCCAGGTTTCTGATGCGGCTCCACGAGTTGCGCTCGCAGTTGACTCTGAGCCAGTCGCGGCTACCGTTGTAGCTGAGACCACCGTAGAGCACGTCCCACTCGTTGTGAGGCCCCTGCACCCTGTTATAAAGACGCTCGATCCGGAAACTCACAATCGCGTCGTTCCAGTTGTCAGCTTTGGGATTGTGGTTCAGCAAGGTTATGCGTTGCTCGGCCGGCGGATCCTCATGTTCGGAAAACACCGGCTTCGGAGTGAGGAACACGAGACAACACAACGGCACAACCGCCAGCACGAAAGCCAGCTTGACTCTCACCATCTCAGCCTCCTTTGCAGCGACACGGCCGTAATCGCTTCGGCTGCTTTGGGCGTGAGAGTAGACGACGCTCGCGTTAGTTGCAAGGACCACTACAAGAGTTCCGCGGCGTTGAGATCGCGGTACGCGGCGAGGGCGTGGTCCAGACGGCGACGCCAGGATTCACGAGAATTGCCGCGTGACCAGAGGATGATCGGGAAGGTCAGGTTGCGCACCAGACAACGACGATAGTCGAGCATCAGATCGTCGAAGGAGTAGGTGTCAATGCCCGCGCGGATCAGTTCTTCGTGATAGAAGTGAAGCAAAGGCAGCTCGAGTTGCTGTCGCGTGCTGCGATCCCAATGCAGGCCGATCATGAACGCGAGGTCTTTCGCTGCGACGTCGAGGTGCCAGAGTTGCCAATCGAAAATGTACGGCACGCCATCGCCCGCGCGTGGAAAGAGAAAGTTCCACGTATGAGCGTCGCCGTGGACCACTGTGAGCGCGCGTCGATCCAGGAGTCGCAGCCATGGCCGTAGAGATGAATTGAAAGCTGTTTCGAGCACGCCACGATCCGCGAGTGGGAGATCGTCGCCGAGATCCGCGAAGAAACCCGGCAGATGATCTCTGAAGCCATGGACCATCGTGCGCAGCGCTGTTTCCGTGTGCCAGTGTCCGACAGTCGAACCGAGTGCCGGCGCTTCCCACCAACGAGCGTGGAGCTGAGCAAGCACGGCGACCGCATCATAAACTGCTTTGTCTGAGGGACGTTCGGGCCAGGGCGGATTCGTGTGACTCGAACGCAGGTCTTCGAGAATGAGCCACTGTTCTTTGCTGGCCGGCGTCGCGGTCGCAAGACAGCGAATCATCGGAGGCGACGGCAGCGCAGGCGCAAGTTGGCGGTAGAAGACGATCTCCGGCTCCCCACGCTCCGGCGCCGGTGATTCTTCGATGGCCCATTTCAGCAAGAGACGATCGGGAAGCGTGGGCGCGGACCCCGGCGCATACACCACTTCAAGAAACCATAGATGCGAAATCGGTGTTTCGATCTGCTTCGTGATCGCAACGCTGAGGATCGAACCCTCTCGAAGGCTGCCTGCGGCATAGAGAGCGGACGTTAGCTCACGTGGTGTCGTAGGCAGCGAATTCGGGGTCGGCACACGTTTTGTACGATTCTCGATGGGGCGCGGTTCTCCTTTCGACGCGACCGACCTGTCAATTTTGCGAGTAGATAACTAACTCACAACAGCTGAAGCTTCCTTCACGAATGAAGCCGTCTGCACAGCAAATTGCCGTACCTGAACAACGGCTGACATCGCCTTTGTGGGACACCCTGGTTCGCGTCGCCTTGATCGGCGGCCTCGCATTGCTGTGTTTCCGAGTGTTTTCGCCGTTTCTCAACTTGATGGTGTGGTCGATCATCCTCGCTATCACGCTCTACCCGCTGCATCAACGGCTCGCACGACGAGTCCGCAACAAACAATGGCTGGCCTCGACCCTGTTCGCCATCCTTGGCATCGCGTTGATCGTGGTCCCAAGCTGGTTGCTGATGAACTCATTCGCCGATTCCATTCGCGGTTTCGTCTACGCGGTGCAACAAAACACACTGCAAATACCAACTCCGCGCGAAGGCGTACGTAATTGGCCAATAGTCGGACAGAAGCTTTACAACGGCTGGTCGCAGGCATACAACGATCTGCCGGCGCTCGTTCAGACGATGCAACCAAAGCTTGGTGAAGTGTTGCGCGCTGCGCTTTCGATAGTCGCAAGCATCGGGAGAGGCATGTTGATGTTCCTGGCGTCGTTCGTCGTCGCGAACATCCTCATGGCGTACGGCGAATCAGCGGCGCGCAGCGGCCACGGTTTCTTCAATCGTGTTGCTGGTCCGAAAAGAGGCAAGGCGCTGGCACGACTTTCACTCGCGACCATCCGCGCTGTCGCGCTCGGTGTCATCGGCGTTGCGGCGATTCAGGCGCTGCTCGTCGGGTTGGCGTTGTTGTTCGCGGGCATACCGGTGGCGGGGATCCTGGCGATCGTCGCGCTCGTGCTGGGTATTGCTCAGGTGCCGGCGCTGATCATTACCATTCCGGTGATCATCTACATCTGGTCAAGCGGCAATTACGGCACCGGCACCGCTGTCGCACATACGATCATCCTGCTGCTGACGGGCATGGCCGATAATGTTTTGAAGCCGCTGATGCTTGGCCGCGGAGTCGACGTGCCGATGCCGGTCGTACTTTTCGGAGCACTTGGCGGAATGGCGACTGGCGGGATCCAGGGAATGTTTGTAGGCGCGACCGCGTTGGCGCTCGGATACGAGCTCTTCCGGAATTGGATTGCGACCGCGCCTGACTCGACTCCCGCTCGAGGCTGAAACCAAAAGTCTGAAGCCTTTTGGGGCAAGGCCCCTACGATGACTTCTGCGAGCAGTCTACGACCTCGTTTCGAATTCCTTTCCAACAGATCCGAAACAATCAGCGTTAACTAACGAGATCCGCTACCTTCCGCCCGTCGCAGGCACGTCGCGGGAAGCAATATCGATCGTGATCATGAAACCGTTCGTGCCTTTGTATTCAAAAGCCTTGTCGCCGAGACGATAAGCCTCGACCTCGTTCGGCATCATGATGAACCCTTCGTTGCGTGGCACGCCGAAGTACTTCAGGTTCTTAATCACAATCGGACCGTCGCCCATCGCGGACATTTGCGGATGTTTCAGCACGACTTCGGCAACCTTGCCGCTGCCCAATCGCGCGCGCGCGCTTCTCGCCTCGGCTGTCCACTCCATGTCAGCGTCCTTCGCAATCGAGAACGAATTCCATTTGACGGGATAAACATGTCCGAGAATGTGGCCGATCGCTTCGCGCTGCTCTTTCGAAACGGCAGGATCGAACGTCAGCACTGCCCAGTCCATCT
>DASTOZ010000475.1:0-4967 GCA_035762365.1 Pyrinomonadaceae bacterium
GGCGGTGTCTTAAATTGGGAGTTATCTCTGATGCGAACTTTGCGTACCTCTCTGCGTCTCTGCGTTAAATGGCTCGTTCAACGCAGAGACGCCGAGTGTACGCAGAGGCCGCAGAGAAAACCTTAATTTGAGACACTACTCAAACAACCAAGTCCGCGACTTTTTGTGCAAAGCATGTTAACGAAGGGAGGCGACACTCGCGGTTGCGACGTGTCGCCTCTTCGAATCTCAGCGCTCACTTACGGTTACTTCTTCGACTGCACAAAGGCCACACACTCACCCTGATTGTTGAATGCCTGCGGGAAGTTGAAGTTCGACCACCCGCCGTTCGCGCATTCCTCGACGTCCCTTACTGGCCCACACATTCGCTGGTTCTGAGGAATACTGATCGTCGTTGGCTCTCCGAGCGGAACGACGAACATTTGATATGCGAACGTCGGAATGCCGCCGAGGTTCTTCGGCCGGTGAACTCTTCCGCCCTCCTCGAATGCTTGTCCAACCGTGTACGATTGCTCTCCGCCGCACCCGTCTTCAACGGTAACCGTGCCTTGCGTCACGATGTTGAATAGAGGACCCGGGTGATAGTGCCAGGCAGCCACTTCGCCCGGCGCGAGGCTTAAAGTTCGGGCGGTCATTGTTGCCGGACCACCAATCGTTTCGCTCTGCGGAGCGTTTCCCACTCCCAGAATGACCGTCGTTGCGGCATAGGCCGTGACGCCAAGACAAACGACTGCGGTCAGACCGGCGACCACAGTTAACTTCCTTCTGCGCGAAATCATGTTTGGATCTCCTTCGTCTGGTGAATCAGTTTTGGGCCGTTTCAGGCTTCACTTACCTAATGCGCAGCAAGTCGAGACATGGGGTCACGTTTGGGGAGGCTAAATAAATTGACCGGAGATCCGCCGCAGACTATCCTCGTCAAAAATCTCGACGAATGTTTTGCCCTGGCGTCAGACACGCCGCGACTGTGACCCCGTGACTCGGAATATCACGCATCTATTAAAGGAGTGGAGTGACGGCGATCAGCAGGCGCTCGACGAGCTGACACCGCTCGTTTATGAAGAGCTCCGCCAGCAGGCGGCGCGTTACCTGCGCAAGGAGCGGCCGAATCATAGTCTTCAGGCGACTGCGCTGATCAATGAAGCGTTTCTGCGGCTCATCGATATCACGGACGTCCAGTGGCAGAACCGTGCGCACTTCTTTGCTATCGCGGCAAAACTGATGCGCCGCATCCTTGTCGATCACGCGCGCAGGCGCGACGCTGAAAAGCGCGGCGGTTCTCAGGTTTGCATAACGCTTGATGAAGGTCTGGCATGGGCCAGTGAGACGGACCTCGATCTGCTCGCGATCGACGAGGCGCTGGACAAGTTAGCGATGCTTGACGAACAGCAAGCCCGTGTTGTCGAGCTGCGTTTCTTCAGTGGGCTGACCGTTGAGGAGACTGCAACCGCACTGGGTATCTCGCCCAAAACTGTGAAACGCGATTGGAGCGTCGCACGCGCGTGGCTGAAGCGAGAAATCGGCGGATAAGATGGCGAGTAATGTGACTACTCAACAGTGGGAACTCGTTAAGGAACTCTTCGAGGCGGCGTTGGAGCGAGGCGATGATGATTACGCCGCCTTTCTCGCGGAGGCATGCCCTGAAGATCGTGTAGTGCGAGCGGAAGTGCAGTCGCTCCTGGCCGCAAACGCGAGCGATGTAAACTTCATGACTAAACCTGCCGGCAGTTTACTCATCGATACCCATCCGGCCCTGCTTAGCGGACAGCACTTAGGAAACTACGAAATCATCTCGACGCTTGGCAAAGGCGGGATGGGCCAGGTGTATCTCGCTTTAGATACTCGTCTCGGCAGAAAAGTCGCGCTAAAGCTTCTCCCCTTTTCCAAGACGCGAGATCCGAATCACGTCCAACGGCTCGAGCAGGAAGCGCGCACCGCGTCTGCACTAAACCATCCGAACATCGTGACCATTCACGAGATCGGCGAAGCAGACTCGATCCACTTCATGGCCACGGAGTTTGTTGACGGCGAAACGCTGAGACAACGGATGTTGAATACGGAGTTGAGTGTTCGCGAGCTTGTCGGCATTGCGGTCCAGATCGCCTCCGCCCTTCGCGCCGCTCATGAAGCGGGCATCGTTCACCGCGACATCAAGCCAGAGAACGTCATGTTGCGCAGTGACGGGGTCGTTAAGGTGTTGGACTTCGGACTCGCGAAGTTGACCGGCGGCGGGAACTCGGACGGTGAAAGCGGACTGATCATGGGGACAACCGCGTACATGTCGCCGGAGCAGGCACGAGGCGAACCGATTGACGCCCGTACGGATGTTTGGAGTCTCGGCGTCGTGATCTATGAAATGATCGCGAGACGCGTTCCCTTCACTGGTGAAACTCACCGCCAGGTGTTCAAGGGGATCATTGAAAACGAGCCTCCGACGTTGGACAGCAATGTCGCCGTTCCTGTTGAACTGAAACACATCGTCGCGAAGGCGCTGAGTAAAGACCGTAACAAGCGCTACGATGATGCGAGCACGATGGCAAACGAGCTGAAGAGCCTGCAGGAAGAGCTCGAGATACACGCACGCCTGGGTCCCAGAAACGTAAAAGACTACTTGCAAGTGATGCAACGTCATCGAGTGTTCACGGCTATTGCCGTCGTTCTCCTCGTCGGAGCTGCGGGTTGGGCCTACGTCAATGCGAATCGAAACCGAATCAATTCGAGCGCCGGAAACAACGGCTCGACCGCCGCATCGCCACTGAAACCACCGAACTCAGTTGCGCGTGATGCAGGCGGTACGACGAACCGTGAAGCACGTCGTCTCTACTTGCACGGGATGTATCTCGCCAACAAGAGAAATCTCGCCGATACACAAAATGCAATTGACGTTTTGCAGCAGGCAGTTAAACTCGACCCGAATTACGCACAGGCATGGGCAGGTTTAGGATATGCTCATCGCCTCATCAGTCTTTATTCAAACATCCCCACGCACGAGACTTACAAACGATCAATCGATGCAATCAACAAAGCACTAGCCATCGATGACGACGTATCCGAGGCGCATAGCGCGCTGTGTGAGAACAAGTACTTATATGAATGGGATTTCGCGGGAGCCGAACGAGAATGCAAGCGCGCCATCGAACTCGACCCGACTTCCGCTCAAGCGCACGAAATCTTCTCGCGCTACCTGATGGGCCGAGGACGTCTCGACGAAGCTATCGCCGAAATCGAGCGCGCAATCGATTTGGAGCCGGAGTCGCGCTTCAACAATAAGAATTACGGCCGGGCTTTGTTCTGCGCACGTCGCTACAAAGAAGCGGAAGAACAGTTCAAGCGAGTGCTGGCGATGGACGAGAGTTTTGTCAGCACTTATTCCTGGCTGACGTCGACTCTTGCACTCCAGGGTAAAGAAGCGGAAGCTTACGAGTGGTTTAAGAAACTCTTGTCGTACCGACAAGTGGACCAGAAGACCGTTCGCGTCTTCGACAGTGCTTTTCAAACTTCGGGCTGGCGCGGTGTCTGGCGTGAATGGCTCAAGAGAATCGACACCGTGGGCGGCACTACGTTCGATTGGGCGATGTACAACGCTCAACTCGGAAACAAGGACGAAGCTTTTAAGTACCTCGAGAAGGTCTATGAGCAACACGAGGTCTGGATGACGTATCTTCGTGTCGAGCCACGCCTGGATCCCATCCGAGACGATCCGCGCTTTCAGGATCTTCTGAAGCGTGTTGAGAGCAGATGAAACTAACGCGATTCTCCGTCTTTGTCAGTTTGCTAACTCTGTTCGCGGCGAACTTCACGCATGCGCAAACCGAGACTGGCAAGATTCGGTTCTATGAAACCAAACAGATTCGCGGTGAAGAGACCTACCAGATCACGAAGTCGCCCAACGGTGAACTGATTGTTCAGGCCAAAACAGACCTGCCGTTTGCGGAGCAGGAGCAGAAGCCGCTCGTCAACCTGACCCTACGCACGACGAAAGACCTGACTCCTCTTAGTTTTTCAGTCAAAGGCCCAACACTACTGGACCTCGAAGAAGACACCTCGATCACAGTACAGGGCACAACAGCAAATGTTCTGGACCGCGGGCAGAACAAGTCGGTGCAAACGCCGCGCAACTTCTTCACGATGAGCAGCTACTTGCCGCTGACTCTGGAGATGATGCTCGTCCGCTATTGGCTGGCCCACGGGCGACCGGCTTCGATCGCGCTGTTGCCTGCCGGTGAAGCCTTCGTCGAGCTTCGCGGTAAAGACATTGTGACGATTTCAGGCAAGCCAGTCGAACTAACTCGTTACCACGTAAGCGGCAAGAGTTGGCGCGCTAGTTGGGGGCGAAAGACGCTTTGGTTCGATCCAGAGAACCGCATCGTTGCGGCGGTAAATCTCAGCAATGAAATCGAATCAAATCTCTATGCCTTTCGCGACGGCTATGAATCGTCAACTTCCTTTTTTCTGAAACGAGCGGTCGACGATGCGATCGAACGACTGACGCAGCTTGCGAATGAACTGAGTCCGAAAGGAGTTTCCTCGCTTGCCCTGGTCGGCGGCGCGTTAATCGATGCTACCAACAAACCACCCACTCCAGATGCGATCGTACTGATCCAGGGAGACCGCATCGTCGCTGCCGGCCCCCGTTCCTCAATCCAAATTCCAACGGGCACTAAGGTCGTCGATGTTACGGGGAAGTTTCTCTTGCCCGGTCTGTGGGACATGCATGCGCATTTCTATCAAACCGAACTTGGCCCCACGTATCTCGCGGTCGGCATCACTTCCGCCCGCGACGTTGGTAACGACATCGAGACCGCCACCGCCTTGCGTGATGCGGCGAAAGAAAAGCGCGGGCTTGGTCCACGACTGCTGCTCGCCGGTTACATCGATGGGAAAAGCGATGGGCATTCGTTCGACGTCGAGGTCGAGACTGCTGAAGAAGCGCGCGCGGCCGTGCAGCGGTACAAGAACGCCGGTTA
>DASTOZ010000476.1:0-4812 GCA_035762365.1 Pyrinomonadaceae bacterium
CGCATCCGAGATCGCGATTCGTCCCGCAAAACTCTTCAAGATCCGTGTGAGTTCTTCCTCGGTTTGTACGACAAGACAATGACCATCTACGGCCTCAACGCTTTGCTTGAACAACTCGACAGGCGGGATTGTTTCCAGCGCCACTACCGGTAAAGACACGGACTCAGACGGCGGATCCGGCGGTGGACTCTGCGCCAGGTGCGATCGAATCGATCCCAGAATTGTCTCTCGGCTACTCATGCGACAACTTCGTCTTCCATAACTCACGAAAACTCTGCCGCTCAATTGGGCGCAAGTCGCGTCCGCTGGTCCAGGCCTTTGAAAGCGGCATCACTTTTTGAATCAGTCGCCCTGCCATCGAACCCATGCTGTAGAGCGCCGGACTCATCATCATCCTGGCCCACACCTTGAACGCTAATCGCTCTTTTCCGCTGCCGTTTTTCTTATGGGCCGTGATCTCGCCGCGCAGGTGCAACAACAACCGCGGAATGTCGATCTTCACCGGACACACTTCGCGGCACGCGCCGCACAAACTCGACGCGTACGGAAGCTGTGCGGTTTTCTCGAGTCCGACCAGTTGGGGAGTAATCACCGCGCCAATGGGACCGGGATAGACCGACCCGTACGCATGACCACCGACCTGCTGGTAAACCGGACAAGCATTCAAACACGCGCCGCAACGGATGCACGCCAGCGATTGTCGCGTCACGGGGTGGGCCAACATGCGCGAACGGCCGTTGTCGAGAATCACGATATGCAGTTCGTCCGGGCCTTCATCATGCGCATTGCGCTTCGTGCCGGTGATGAACGATTGATACGTCGTCAATCGCTGGCCCGTACCCGAGCGCGGCAGGAGTTTCAAAAACACGTCGAGATCGGCAAAACGCGGTATGACTTTCTCAATGCCCATCACCGCGATGTGAATGCGCGGCAAACTCGTCGTCAAACGAATATTTCCTTCGTTCTCGACAATCACGATCGTGCCGGTTTCGGCGATACCGAAGTTGACGCCACTGATCCCAACGTCCGCGGCGGCGAACCGATCGCGCAACGTCGCGCGCGCGGTGCTCGTCAACTTAGCGACGTCGTCGGTCGGCGGCATGCCCAACGTCGACGTAAACAGTTCCGCTATCTGACCTTTCGTTTTATGAATCGCGGGCGCGATGATGTGCGACGGCGTCTCGTTTGCGAGCTGAATGATGTACTCGCCGAGGTCCGTTTCAACCACCTGCATGCCCGCCGCTTCCAACGCGGTGTTCAGGTGGGTCTCTTCCGTCGTCATGCTCTTGCTCTTGACGATCGTGCGCGCGCCGCGATCGCTCGCGAGTTCGGAGATAATCGCGTTTGCTTCGGCGGCGTCCGCGGCCCAGTGGACCACTGCACCGCGCACTTCGGCGTTGGCGACGAACGTCTCGAGATGACGATCGAGGTGCAACAAGACTTCGTCTTTGATCTCGCGCGCGCGAGTGCGTAGGTCTTCCCAGTTGCTCAGACTCCTCGCAGCCTCGAGACGGCGTTTGCCAAACAACGACGTCGCGTGACGCAAAGCGCCGCGCAGTTGCACGTCCGCCAGCGCGGCCTTCGCGTTCTCGTCAAATGTTTCGCTGCTGAAGTGGTTCATGACGTTTGCGAGGCCAGTAGTTCCGCCAGGTGCATGACACTGACTTTCGAACCCTTACGCGAGAGTCGGCCGCCGATCTGCATCAAACAACTCGCGTCGCCCGAAACGACAGCCTGCACGCCGGAACGTTCGATGGCTTCGATCTTCTGGTCGAGAATCGCGACCGAGATCTCCGGATACTTCACTGAGAAAGTGCCGCCGAAACCGCAACACGCTTCGGCGTTTTCCAGTTCGACAAACTCTGCGCCGCGCACGTTGCGAATCAACGCCCGCGGCTCGCTCTTGACGTTCAGATCGCGCAGACCGTGACACGCATCGTGCCACGTCAACTTACCTGACCAACTCGCGCCGACGTCGTCGATCTTCAACACGCGCACGAGAAACGAGCTCAACTCATGTGTTCGCGCGGCCACCACCCGAGCGCGGTCGACCCACTCCGCGTCGCCTGCAAACAATTCGGGATAGTGGTGGACCATCGCCGTGCACGAACCTGACGGGCTGACGATCGCGTCCGCTCTGCTCTCCTCGAAAATGCGGATGAAGCGCTGGGCCACCTGCCGTGCCTCGTCGCGATAGCCCGTGTTGAATGCTGGTTGCGCACAACACGTTTGCCGATTGTCGAACTCAACCTCGCAGCCGACGCGTCTTAGCACTTCGACGGTGCTCGCGCCTACGTTAGCCCACATTTGATCTACGAGACACGTGACGAAGAGCGAAACTCTCATAAACGAAACACGAATCTAAAACACGACCACACCTTTCACGTAATCGTCCGCGTGCATGTCGTGCGACAGCGCGGTCTGCACGTCGTGGAGGGAGCTGTATTCATGCGTGATCAGCGGCGAAACATTGACGCGTTCCGTTTGAATGAGATCCAACGCACGCGCATAAACGCTGGGACGTCCATCAGCTTCGAAACCTCCCGATGCGCCGACACTGCTGACCAGCGCCGGTTCGCGAAACAGGATGTTGTTGAGCACGCTCAAGTCGGTACCGGCATGTCCGTGGCCGTAGAGCAACACCGTCGCCTGTTTGCAGATGAGACCCGGTATCGAGTTGAACACCTCGCCCGCTCCGGACGCTTCGATCAAATACTCGACGCCTTTGCCTCCGGTGTGCTCGCGCACCACTTCGACGAGGTCGAAAGCAGCCGGATCGATCACTTCGTCTGCGCCAAAACTGCTGGCGAGATCCCGCTTGCGCGCGTTCGGGTCGCTGACGAAAAGCGCGCCCTCATAAAGAAGCACCGCGCGTAAATACTGCGTAAACAATAAACCGGCAGGTCCAGCGCCGCATATTAACACGCTGCGCACGCGGCGCTCGGGTGTGACAGCGTTAATTGCGTACCGCGCCCGCGCCTTCGCGACGAAATCTGACGAGTGGACGATGCAACCCAGCGGTTCGACCAAGGCCGCACCCGACGACTTGATCGGCGCGTTGATGCGCAACGCATTCACCGCCGGCACGGCGATGAACTCGGCGAGCCCACCGGGCAGTCCGGTGATGCCATGCTCGCGGTAAAACTCACATTGATGAGAATTCTCTGTGCGACAGTATTCGCAAAGCACTTCGCGACGGCGGCTGACGCAGTTGAGCCCCTGATCGACGACGACGCGATCGCCGGGTCGCAGATCGTCGATCGCGCTGCCGACTTCCTCGACGACGCCAGCGATCTCGTGGCCCAGGATCTGCGGCTGCAAGGCAAGCGGAATGGGTTGTCCGTAGTCGTTGGTGTTGTAGTTTGCGTGACCGGCGAAAATGTGCGCATCGGTGCCGCACAGTCCGACCGCGGCCACGCGCACCAGCACTTCATACGGCGAGACGACCGGACGCGGCACGTCGCGCACTTCGATCCGCCGCACGTCGCACAACACACTCGCTTTCATCGACCCGTTCATGCGTCTTGAAGATCACTGGTATCGAGCGTGCCCGCGTCGTGCAAGACAGCGAAGCGGTCTAACGTTTCGCGGATGCCGATCTCGAGAGGTGTCGACGGCAACTCGCCGATGAATCGTCTTATCGCCGCGTCGTTCATCGCTGGGGCGATAGGAATCGGTGGTCCACCAAACGTGATCAGCGCGGTATTAGTAAGTTCGTTGATTAAATCCGTGATCCGTTTCACGGTCACCGTCTCGCCGTGCAGGTTGAACACTTCCGCGCCTTCGGGAGGCTTGTCGGCACACGCGATGAACGCCGCGGCAGTGTCAGCAACGTATTGGAAATCCGTCGCGCCTCCGAAGCGAATGTGAAAGGCGCGTCCGAGCACGGCGGCCTTCATCGCTTTCGTTGGATCGCTCGTCAGACCGAAGTCGCGATTCACACCGTAAACAGTCAGCGGCCGCAGACCGACGCTGCGAATACCGTGATCGAGAAAATAGACGCGCGCGTTGCCCTCGTTCGTGCGCTTGAAGACGCCATAGTGAGTCGATGGTTCGCACGCAGCGCTTTCGTCAAGCACCGCATCGTCGTCGTTTAATCCGTAAACGGCCGCCGAGCTCGCGTAGACGACGTTGTTGACACCGATCGCGCGGGCAGCCTGAAAGACGTTAAGCGTGCCGACGACGTTCACGAGCGCTCCGCCAACCGGATCGGCTTTGCAAACCGGCACCTGCAAACCCGCGAGATGGATCACGCGCGTCGCTTGCGAATAAGCGAGAGCGCGCTGCACGACCGGACCGTCAGTGATGTCGCCAAGCACGAACCGCACGCTTGCGAGCTGATCCGGATCCATGATCGACCGCAGGCGGCGCGGGTCGTCGCTGCGATCGAACACGACTGCATCGTCACCGCGTTCGACGAGGGCTTTGACGATCCACGATCCGATGCAACCGTGCGCGCCAGTGATAAAGTAAATTTCAGCCATTTTCTACAGTCGATAAAAGCTGCGCGCGTTGTCGCGAAAGATCGAGACGCGGTGTTCTTCGCCGACTATCTGCTGGAACGACCCCAATACGCCCTCGTAGGACGCCGCCAGCAGACAGACCGGGTGATCGCTCCCGAACATCAACCGCTGCGAGCCGAACACGTCGAGAGCGTACTCGACGTACGGACGCAGATCGTCAGTCGTCCATGCAGTCCAGTTTGCTTCCGTAACCAACCCCGAGAGCTTGCAGTGCACGTTCGGATACTCGGCCAGCGGCTTGAACTCCCGAGCCCATTCGTCGAATCCGTGTTTCGCGATCGGCGGTTTA
>DASTOZ010000477.1:0-3391 GCA_035762365.1 Pyrinomonadaceae bacterium
AACACATCTTCCGTTACTACTGAGTTACCGCGGTCCAAAACCACGCATGATGACCGTGACGCGACAGAGTGGCGCGAGAGCGAGCGCCGAAGAGATCAAGAAAGCCCGTGAAGAAGCTGAGAAGAAGATGCAGGCAGAAGCGCCGGCCGTGCCCGAAGAGGTCGACTTCTTCATTCGCCTGACCGATCACAAGAAAGTCGACGGCGTGATGTTGCCGCACAAGTTCATTTTTCTGACCGAGAGCGAGGTTTCGGAGGAGTTTGAAGTCTCGAAGTATCAGGTCAACCCGCAGTTCAAAGCTGACAAGTTTCAGAAAAACTGAAGGAGTGACGCCCGATGCGGCTGCTTGTCGTTCTGCTCTTGATCTGTGTTCCGTATACTGCGCAAACCAGCGCGTCGCTGGATTTAGTCGTAAAAGATCCGTCCGGCGCCTTGATCAATAAAGCGCAGGTGCAGTTGATCAGGAACGGAAAGGTCCAGTCGACTGCACAGACAAATCAACGAGGCGAAGCGCGGTTCAATAAGCTAATTCCAGGCGCTTATCAAGTTCATGTCGAGGCCGCAGGATTCAAAGCTCTTGATGTTGGCGTTGACATAACTGCATCGAGCCGCAAGGAAGTCTCGCTCGAGATCGACGTAATCAAAGTCGACGTCGAGGTTGCGGAAGACGCGCAGGTGCGGGCGACAGATCCGAAGACCGCCTCGTTCAGCAACGTGATGACGGCCGATCAGATCGCGCAACTCCCCGACGATCCGGAAGAGTTTGAAAACGCGATCAATCAACTCGCCGGTCCGGGAGCGCAGATTCGCGTCAACGGATTTCGCGGTGGCAAACTGCCGCCAAAGAACCAGATTCGCGAGATCCGCTTTCGTCTGAATCCGTACGCGCCCGAGAACCACGATGCTGGTTTCGGACTCGTCGACGTGATCACAAAACCCGGCGTCAACTCGTGGCATGGTTCGTTCAACTTCGGCTTTCGCGACGAGGCGCTGAACGGACGTCAGGTGTTCGCGCCGTTTCGTGGCCCGGAACAGCAACGACGCTTCGGTCTGTCGCTCGATGGTCCACTCTGGAAAGACCACACTTCATTGTTTCTCAACGTCGACGGTTCGCTGTTCTTCGACGCGCGTCCGATATTCGCCACGCTTCCAACCGGCACTTTCTCTGATCTCGCTTACCGCCCGTCACGGCGTTTGAACATGGACGCGCGCGTCGAGCACGTGTTGACGAAGACACACACTGCGCGTTTTCAGTTTCAACGCAACGCGGGCGTGCAGAACAACCTCGGCGTCGGCGACTTCGATCTGCCGACGCGTGGTTACGCGCAGGAACAAACGGAGTACATCGCGCGCTTCGCCGACTCCGGCGTGATCGGCAAGAAGTACTTCAACGAGCTCCGCGTTCAGGCGCGTTGGACTGACACTGCAACTCGCTCGTCGAATCTCGAACGAACTATCCTCGTACCCGGCGCTTTCAACGACGGCGGCGCGCAACGCACCGGCGGGCGCGATCAGTTCGATCTGGAAGTGGCAGACAATGTCGACTACGCACTCGAAAAGCACGGTATCCGTTTCGGTGGACAGCTCGAAGCGGGACGTTATCGCAGTAATGAATTCAATAACGCCCTGGGCACGTTTCAATTCGCGAACATCGCCGCGTACGCAGCCGGTCTGCCCACGCAGTACACGCAACGCATCGGCAATCCCCTGGTCGAGTATCCGCAGTATCAATTCGGCTGGTATTTTCAGGACGACTGGAAAGTGCGGAAGAACCTGACGCTCAGCTACGGTGCACGACACGAGTTTCAGAACCACGTGCCGGGTAAATTCAATATCGCACCGCGTTTCGGTTTCGTTTGGTCGCCAAATAAAAAGGGCACGGTCACGCTGCGCGGCGGCGCCGGCATCTTCTACGACTGGTTCGGCGCGCAGGTTTACGAGCAAACGTTGCGCGTCGACGGCGAACGCCAACGCGATCTGGTCATCACCAATCCGGGGTTTCCGAATCCTTTCAGCTCCGGCACGCAGACGACGTTGCCGCCGAGCCGCATTCAGGCCGATGCCAATCTCCAGATCCCGTACATCATTCAGGCTTCATTTGGTTTGGAGACACAGCCGTTCAAGCTGTTTCAGTTAAGAACGAATTATCAGTACCAACGTGGCGTGCATCTGCTGCACGGTCGCAACTTGAACGCGCCGGTGCCTGGTTTCGGCAGACCGGATCCCACGGTTGGCAACATCACGAACATCGAGTCGTCGGCGTATTCGTCGGGTCACCGGTTGATGGTGAACGTCGGTCCGGCGAAGTTCGTCCAGGGTCTATTCTGGAGTGTGAACTATCTGCTGATGAAGGCGACGAACGAAGCGGACAGCCCGTTTAGTTTGCCGACCAACAACTTCAATCTGCGCGCCGATCGCGGACCATCTGCGGCCGATTTCCGCCATTTGATTTCCGGGTTCGTCAGTAAGCGTCTGCCGATGGGCTTCAACATCTCGACCGTGTTTCAAGCGACGTCGCCGCTGCCGTACAACATCACGACTGGATTCGACAACAACGGCGATACCGTCATTAACGATCGTCCGGTGGGAGTCGGCCGCAACAGCGCGCGCGGCGCCGCGCGATGGGAAATCGGGTCGCGGTTGAGCTGGGGATTGGATTTCGGACCAGATGCACCGCCGGCAGCAGGACCGCAGGTGCGCATGGTTCGCGTTGGCGGCGGCGACGGCGCGGCGCCGCCGTCGATCTCGACCGGCGCCACTAAGAAGTACCGCTTCGAGTTGTATGCTCAGGCGTTCAATCTGTTGAATCACTCCAATTTCGGCGCCTTCTCAGGCGTGCAAACGTCGCCGTTCTTCGGCCAGGCGACCTCCGCCCAGTCGCCGCGCAGGTTCGAAATAGGCACGCGCATCAACTTTTGAACTTGGTTCTTTGAGCTTTGTACTTTGTTGCTCTTCGCTGGCTCTCGCATTAGCGAACCATACGGATTCGTACCAAGAACAAAGAACTAAGCACTAAGTTCCAAGCTCGGCTCGCGTTGCTTGCCGACCGAAAACCCGTCCGCTAGAATGACTGGTTTTCCTATGGCCATTGATCGCATCAGTGTGAGGGGCGCTCGCCAGCACAACCTCAAAAACATCAACGTTGATATTCCCCGCGATCGGTTCACCGTAATCACCGGACTGTCAGGATCCGGCAAATCCTCACTCGCTTTCGACACGATCTACGCGGAGGGCCAGCGGCGTTACGTCGAATCCTTGTCAGCCTACGCGCGCCAGTTTCTCGATCAACTCGAGAAGCCGGACGTCGATTCAGTCGACGGACTCTCGCCCGCTATTTCGATCGAACAGAAGACCGTCTCGCGCAGCCCGCGCTCGACCGTCGGCACGGTGA
>DASTOZ010000478.1:0-8871 GCA_035762365.1 Pyrinomonadaceae bacterium
AGTGGCGTTTTTGGGTGAACGCCGTGGGAACATGACTTGCACTTGTTTTCCGTAGAAGTCCCTCTTACTTCAGAAGGAGAACAGAAATGAAACGCAAGAGCCTGCCCCCGTTACTCGTGATCTTACTCGTTTACGGTCAAACATCATGGGCCGCCGTTGAAGCACCGTCGTTGAGCGCTTGGGCCGCGGTCCAACAGATCCGCGCTGACGAGAAGCTCGTCGTGCGCAAAAAGGATGGAAAAGAGTTTAAAGGACGCATGATCGATGCGTCTGAGACTACGCTGACGATCGACCGCGACGGCAAGCCGTTCGAGATTTCGCGAGGTGACGTGCGCCGGGTGCATGTGATTTCCGGAAAAGCGGAAAAAGGAAAATGGGCGTTGATTGGCGCGGGTGTTGGTGGCGCAGTCGGAACCGGAATTGGCGCGGGCAAGTACCGGTCGGATCGAGATGATTACGGGATCTACGTTTACATGGGTGCGTTGATCGGCGTCGGGGCTGGTGCTGCCGGCGGGTTGCTGTTCGGCCAGAGTAGACGAGACCGCAAGCTGGTTTACTCGGTTGATTGATTCGCCGTGTCGATCAGTGCTTGTCGCGCGGCTTTGAGCTCCGACAGTTCGTCCGCGCTGAGCTTCGGATACGTGAGATCGAGCGCGCTGAGACGTTGCACGATTGCGGATGCGACGACGAGGCGCGTGAACCACTTCGTATCGGCGGGCACAACGTACCAGGGCGCGTAATCGGTCGCCGTATGTCGCACTGTTTGTTCGTAGGCGTGCATGTAGTCGTCCCAGTGTTCGCGTTCTTTGACATCCTTCATTGAGAACTTCCAGTTCTTCGCGGGATCGTCGATGCGCGCGAGGAAACGTTTCTCCTGTTCTTCTTTCGAAACGTGGAGGAAGAACTTGAGGATCACGATGCCGTTGTTCGTGATGTAGCTCTCGAAGTTGTTGATGTCGTTGAAGCGTTGCTTCCAGATGTCGTCCGGTTTTTTGGTTTCCGGGAGTTGTTGGGCTTTGAGGTATTCGGGATGAACGCGGACGACGAGCGTCTCTTCGTAGTAGCTGCGGTTGAATATGCCGATGCGGCCGCGCTCCGGGAGTCGTTTGGCGCAGCGCCAGAGATAGTCGTGGTCCAGTTCTTCGGCTGACGGGGATTTGAACGAGGTAACTTCGCAACCCTGCGGATTGACGCCCGACATCACATGCTTGATCGCGCCGTCCTTGCCCGCGGCGTCCATTGCCTGGAAGATCAGCAACACGGCCCAGCGGTCGTGCGCATAGAGTTTGTCCTGCAGTTTCGTGAGCAGCTCGACGCCACTTTCGAGTGCCTTCTTCGCTTTTGCCTTCGCCTTCTCCCCCGAGCCCAAATCCAACGTCTCATCGGGATCGATCTGCGTCAAACTAAATTTCTTCCCCTCCGTTATACGAAACGGCTCCGAGTACTTTTTAGCCAGCTTGAGAAAGTTTTTGTCAGTCATTGGTCGTCCCCGGCAAAATTATTTATACGGTTCTTCCAAACAGCGTTTGACCTGCGTTGATGTGTGACAGAGATGACAAACACACTATCAGCATCAAACGAGAAGTCGATGCGATAGGGGAAGCGACCCATCAGCACACGCCGCACAACGTCATCGACCCGAGAAGACGCGAAAGGAAATTCTGCAATACGGAACAAAGTTGTCCGCACCTCAACCTTGAATTGGCGAGACAAGTTTGGTTCTATCCGGCGGTACCACCGAGCGATCGATTCAAGATCCGCTCGGGCATCCGGTGAGGGGATGACGCGACGATTTATTATCTAAGTGTGAGGAATCTAGTTCGCCGTAGTCGCTCTAATCTTTCATGAATTCCTTCTCAAACTCCTCCCATGGAATTCCGCCTTCAACCTGAGAACGATAGCGGCTGAGTCGATCCGCAAGCAATTCAACCTCCCACGGCTCGAGCATAGGATTTGCTCTTAGCTGGGCGACGAGCTCGTCCAGGTGCGTCTCAACGTACTCAATCTGTTCTTCCTGGGAGAGCTCTTCAAAACGTGACGGCTGAGATGGAAGTGAGTGAGACATCTTAAACTCCTTGCGCTCCAATGTAGCGTGCACTGTTGTGTGTACGCAACGCAGTGGTTATTCATCGCGGTCGCGTTTGCGACCTTCAGCGATCTCTTCGCGTTCCTCCTGCAAGCCGAGTCGCATGGCGTCGAACAGCGGGAGGCGGGCAATGGGGGGCATGGGGGTGGAGCCTCTGACGGAGAACCAGATGATGCGGTTCAGGGTCTCGGGATCGGCCATGTCCGCATGGGCCATGTTCTGCTCGGCGGTGCGACGCATCCAGTAGGCCGCGGTGGCGTCGCGAGCGGGGGGAGTGAGCAGGTTGTCGAGTGCGACGTCCGGAAGCAGAGCTTTGTAAGAACGAAGATCAGGCTCAACAGGGCGCTGATCCGCACCGGTGCGAAAGATGTCGATCGGCGTAGCTGTGGCGTCGAGCTGATTCATCGGCTCGATCCCGAGCAACAACTCGATCGTCCTGATCAAACTCACCGTGTTGTGAAACTCGTGCACTAACGCTCCGGGCCGGTTATACGCACTAATCAACAACACAACCGAGCGATGCGCGTCGACATGATCCGGTCCATCCTGCGCATCGTCTTCAACGACCGCTATACAAGTGTCTTTCCAATACGGACTATTCGAAACGGCCTCAACCAACAATCCCAGCGCATAATCGTTGTCAGCGACATAAAACTGCGGCGTCGGCTTGTTCGCCCTTAACCCATCCGTGTGGTCATTCGACAAACGCAGCACTGACAGATTCGGCAGACGATTCGCGGTGCCAGCCGCACGTTCCGCCGCAAACGTCCGAAACTCCTCCAACCACGCACCCAACCGCGAATTCCCACGAAACCGCGCATCCGCATGTGAACCGTTGATCAGCGGATCGGCTTTATTCTCCCGCGCAGCTCGATACGAATCGACGGTCATCGCATCCGGCGTCGCCATATCGAAGTTACGATAGTGCGCATTGAAACGTCCCTCGAGCGACTTCTTCGTCGCAAACGCAGACACCGTCGTCGAGATATCAGGATAAGCTTTCTCGCGGTTCTCCCGGACCTCCTTGATATCGGCCTCGGAAAGCGTCGCCAGAAACTCCCCGTAATTCCGATACGTCAATCCCGCACGCGCCGCCGCGTCCCAAAGATAAAGCGTCGCCGGTTCGGCAACGTCACGATCACCCTGAAGATACGGAACGTACTTGCGCAGAAAGTCCGCCACCTCTTCCGCCTCGACGTCCGGCGCAAACAACGAAGGCGCTCCCTTCAAAAATTGGTAGTTCGGCAAACGATTGAAACCCTCGTAGTCGTAGGTGCGTCCGCGCCGGCTGTATTGCCAGCGAAACGCCTTGTCGACGTAGTCGGTCGAGAAAGCAGCGGTGGACCAGTTATGCCCGTCAGGGCTCGCTTCGGAGTTCACGAAAAACCGATCGAGCAAACCAAACCGCAACGCGAGCGCACGATGATTCGGCGAGATGTCCTGCTTGCGACCGTCAGGCCGGGCCGCAGCGGAACCCGCGCCGAAGATCGCGAGCGACGCATCTCCGTCTGCTTTCATCCCATCGCCTGAAGCAGCAACGTCGCCGAACACCTGATCGTACGTGCGGTTCTCCTTGATGACGTAGATGACGTGCTTGATTGGCGATCGACCCGCGAAGAGCCGCGTCCGTTCTGGACCAAGCAGGCCATTGTTTCTCATCACCTGCTGCGTGTAGCGCGCCAGGGCCGGATCGTCAGGCGTGTTGATGGCGCTGATGTTTCCGACGACGAGCGAAACGCTGTACTGCCCACCTTGCCTGCGCGTGCCTGTCGCCGCGGGGGAAAACTGTTCATTCGGCGCGTTCGGCGCACGCCCCGAATTGTTCACCACTAACGACGAATTCTCGACACCGGTACCCTTGCCGTTCCCGACGAACAGCGTTCGTCCGACGACAGCGAGCGCCGACGGATACTGCCCGGTCGGAATGAAACCGCGCACCATACTGCGGTCCGCCCACTCTCCATCCGATTCGCGAGAGACAGCTTGACCGCGCGACTTCGGAGAAAGTTCCACTACCGCGACCGAATTACTGTGCGCATTCGCGACGTACAGATCGTCTCCGCTCAACGCCAGTCCTTCCGGACTGTTGCCCTCGGGAACAGTTTCAGAAAGCCGCACATTGATCCGTTCGATCTCTCGATCAGTTTGCGTGTCGATCACCGAAACACTGTCGTCGTTTGAATTGGCGACATAGAGTCTCGTGCTTTCAGGATTGAGCAACATCGCCGTCGGATGTCGGCCTACAGCGATGCGCGCCAAAGGCCGCTCCGCGTGGTACGGATCGAGCACCGCAACCTTATCGTCGTTCCAGCACGACACGTAAAGTTTCGGCCGAGCAACCGGCAAAAAGACCACGCCGTACGGATAAACCAACTGCTTTTCATCGTGCCGAAGATTGAGGTGATGGAGTTTGCGCGCGCCGCGAAGCTCCGCGATCATGCCGACGCTGTCGCCAAGATTGTTCGCTACGAACAAAACATTTCCGTCAGGACTGATCGCCAGCCCGGTCGGATACACAGGCGCATGATCCGAGTTATAACGAGCCGACTTCGCCTCATCGGCAAACTCACTCACGTCGATGAACGGCGCTTCGACGCGCGTCTCCGGCCCGGGCGACGCGGGACTGATCGGCAAACGGCGCGCAGCGTGAAAACGAAAGATCCAGATCTTGTTTTCAAACCCACCCGAAACGTAAAGCAACTGTGATCCGTCGGGTTCAGACCGCGGACTGAACACCACGCCGACATTCACGCTTTGCGGCGACGGAAAATAAACATTCTGAATCACGGCCGCCGGTTTCAAGTTGAGATCCATCACCGCCAACGACTGCTGACCGCGATTTCCCGTTGCGCGAAACTGAACGCCGTAACCACTATTCACCGCGATCACGTAACGTCCCTGTCCACCGGGCCCGAGCTTGTCCGGACTGCGAACGAAACCGACCGGCAACGCGCCGACGGCAGTTCGTTGAGTCGTCATGTCGCGCACCAGCGTACCGGCCGGTGTGATCGGTCGACCCTCACTGGCCGGTTCCTGGACCGCAGCGCGCTGAGCCCAAGACGACGTGGCGACAATCGAACCCACGATCAGACAGGCTGTGATTAACAGAACCACGAGCGTGGAAGCAGGGTGTTTGAGGTTCATCGGCCTAGACATATCACAGCACGCAACAGCAGCGAACAAAATTCTGAGCAAAATTCTGAATGAGGGACGGTAAATTCCGGACATCGCGGTTCCCGAGCTCTAAATCCGGGTTATCTAAAACAACCCGTCCGCTGGGCGCAGCTACTAAACTGGCAACGCGCTGAAGCTCGCCGCAGTTTTGCAGCCCCTACGCGGGGCCGCGTGTATAATGACGAGCACCAAAAAATGAACCAACTTGTACGGTTTCTGTTCGGTCATGAGCAGGCCGTTTTTACTAACGGCCGGTTTGGCTTTGACGTGCGTCCGGGTCCGTTGCTGTTGGTTCTCATCATCCTCCTCGCCGCTGTTTTCATTTATTTCGTCTACCTTCGTCCGCGCGTCCGCCTCTCGAGACGAACTACCGCAATCCTGATCGCCCTTCGTGTCGCACTCCTGACCGTGCTGGTCACGTTGCTCTTGCGGCCCGTGGTCGTCGTTTCGTCCGTGATTCCGCGCAGCAGCTACGTGGCGATTCTTGTCGACGACTCCGTCAGCATGAAGCTGCGCGACATGCCCGACGGCAACGCCCGTATCGACAACGTGAAGCAAACGTTTCTATCGACGGGTCCGAACTCGTTCCTGAATCGACTCGACGACAAGTTCAAAACGAGTCTTTACGGATTCGCCGGTGCGGTGTCGCGACTCAAAGGCGCTGACGATCTCTTCGCCGAAGGACGATCGAGCGATCTCGCGGGCGCGTTGGACGAAACGATCAAACGTTCGTCCGGAATGCCGCTTTCCGCCGTCGTGCTCGCTACCGACGGCGCGTCGAATGTGCCCCGCGATCTCGCCGCCACGTTGCGCGAGTTGCGCGCTCGCGACATTCCCGTCTTCACCGTGGGCGTCGGTAACACCGCGCGGCCGGTTGACGCGGAACTGACGCGCATCAACATGCCTCGCCGCGTGCTGGTCGGATCGCGAGTCAACATCGAAACGTACGTCGGTATGAGTGGTTACCAGGCGACGAAAGTCCTGCTCGGCGTACGCGAAGACGGCCGCGCGATCAAAACGGAAGAGTTCAACCTGCGCGGCAACGACACGCAGGCGGTGAATCTCGAGATCACACCGACGACGCCGGGAATTCATCGTTACACCGTCGAGGTCACACCGTTGGACGGCGAGTTGACGATCGAAAACAACAAGCAGGACGCGCTGGTGGAAGTCATCTCCGGCCCGTTGCGACTCCTGCACGTCGAAGGCGAACCGCGTTGGGAACTCGGAAAGATACGCGAGGCGCTGGCGCTCAACGAAAAGAACATCGTTCTCGTTTCACTCCAACGCACGGGCGAAAACAAGTTCTATCGCCAGGGCATCGGCGGTCAAAACGAACTCGCCACCGGTTTTCCATTAACAGAGGAAGAGCTGTTCTCGTACGACGGGCTGGTTATCGGCAGTGTGGAAGCAGGATTTTTCACCGCGGACCAGTTGCGCGCGATCGAAGCTTTCGTAGCCCGCCGCGGCGGGGGACTGCTCGCGATCGGTGGCCGGCTGGCCTTCGACGGCGGCAAATATAAAGGTACGACGATCGAAGATCTGCTGCCCATGTCTTTGACGGGTGGTCCAAGCGACGATGCGAATTCGTTCGCGCCCGTTTACAAACCGGTGCTCACCGGGGCCGGACAAACGCATCCGATCACGCGTTTGCAGGACGATCGCGGCGCGAACCAAAAAGCGTGGAACGAACTGCCGCCGATCTCCGTGTCAGAAGTGCTGGCGAACGTCAAACCCGGTGCGTCAGTCTTGCTCGAAGCACGGCGCGTCGAGGGATCCGGATCGCAGAGCGCGCCGCTGCTGGTCCAACAACGGTACGGTCGCGGACAAACGTTGGCTCTCACCGCGTCCGACACGTGGCGCTGGCGCATGCGTATGGATTCAAAAAACAATGCGCACGAGACTTTTTGGCGACAGATGCTCCGGTATGTTGTAAGCGGAACGCCTCAGCAAATCGAAATCGGAGCCGAACGAGACGTCTACGCGATGGACGACACCGTTAACATCGTTGCCGACATTCGCGACAAACGCTTCAACCCCGTCAGCGATGCGCATGCCACCGCGCGAGTCACTAAACCGTCAGGCGCGATCGTCGACGTGCCATTGACATTCACGACGCTCAATTCCGTGAACACCTATGCCGCTCAGTTCAAAGCCGACGAGCTGGGCGAACATCGTATCGAATTGATCGGAACCAGCGCCGGTCTCGGCACGTTGAGCGCAAAGTCGAACATACTCGTCAGCGATCTGAATCGCGAGTATTACAGCGCCGCGCAGAACAGCGATCTCTTGAAACGGATCGCGGCGGAGACGGGCGGCAAGTATTACACGCCGGCCGAAGCGCAGTCGTTGCTGGACGATCTGGTCTACCGGCAGACGCCGTATTCAGAGCGCGTAACCAAGGATCTGTGGGACATGCCGATCAATTTCCTGCTGATCGTTGGCTTGTTGAGTGCCGAGTGGTTTCTGCGCAAACGTGAGGGCCTGGCTTGATGAAATACCTCGTTTCATTAGCTCTCATGCTGTTTGTCTCGGCGTCTTCGTTGGGCCAGAAAAGCGATCGGAACAAGTTCGCCTTGATCATCAACGGCGCGGGCGGCGAGGCGGCTTACGCAAAGCAGTTTGAAGAGTGGACCGCACAACTCAGTTCGGTCCTGTCGCAGCGATATGGTTTCGACCAAAAGCAGATCACGGTGCTGTCGGAGAAGCTTGCGACTGCCGAGGAAGTAAAACGCACGTTCACGACGTTGAAGTCGAGTCTCGCAACCGACAACGTCCTGTTTGTTTTTCTGATCGGCCACGGATCCTACGACGGCAAGGAAGCGAAGTTTAACCTCGTCGGACCCGATCTCTCGGCGTCAGACTACAACCAGTTGCTGACGGCGTTGCCGACGAAGCGCATCGTCGTCTTCAACATGTCGAGTGCAAGCGGCGAGTTCGTCAAACCGCTTTCGGCCAGGGGACGCATCGTCGTCACTGCGACACGCAATGGGCAGGAAACGAACGCAACACGCTTCGCCGGGTTCTTCATCAACGCGCTCAACGCAACCGACGGCGACACGGACCAGGACGGTCACACGTCAGTGCTCGAAGCTTTTGTCTATGCGAACCGTCTAACCGAGGAGTTTTACAAACGCGCCGGCAGGCTCGCCACCGAACATGCGCTGCTCGACGATAACGGCGACGGGGTCGGACGTGAAAAACCGGAAGCCGGTGAAGGGCTGCTCGCGCGCGCGACGTATCTCGATTCGCTGAACGTCGACGAAGCAGCGGCGAGCGCCGCGACGGGCAGGCTCTTGAAGGAACGCGCGCGTCTCGAAGGCGAGATCGAACAACTGATCGCGCGCAAGTCAAACATGCCGGAAACGGAGTATGAAGCCACGCTCGAACGTCTCTTCATCGAGCTGGCGAAAGTGAATCGATCGATCAAGCAAGCAGGATCTTAGAGTTAAGAGCAAACTTGAAAGAGGATCTAGAGGTTTGAAGAAACGTTTTCACGCAAAGGCGCAGAGTCGCAAAGGAAGAGCCCCAGCAGGCAAAATACTGCCTTTGCGTCTTTGCGCCTTTGCGGGAAGACTTTTCTCTTTCGGCAGCCTTTTTGTCATAACGGT